>JAESSY010000123.1 GCA_016763855.1 Pseudomonadales bacterium | reverse complement strand
TTTTGTTTTGGTTTTTCTCGTAAATTAATTTTAACAAAACTTGAAGGGTTTTTAAGAATATTTGAATATTTATCCTTGTATTTCAGCAAGATAGGTATTGATGGACAGGCACTAGTTAGGTGGCCAAATTCACTGAGCCACTACAACAGCTATGTAAATCACTTTGGGTCTAGCGCCTATTATGCATAATTCATCAACTGGTATTCTCCCGCTATGCTCACCTGAAGCACTGCAAATCGCGGCGTTAAGTAAGCGAAAATCTTGCGGGTCAAATCATCAACCTTTCGGGTTATTTGAATGCAGCAGAATATCGTCTGATTAATTGTTAGATGAATTCGATGCGAATGAAGGCTGGCATGGTGATGGCATTAAATCCTTCGCACATTGGCTAAACTGGCAAGTGGTATGAGCAATGTGATAGCCCGTGAGAGGGTACGAGTCGCCCGTGCTCTAAGAGATCTGCCTAAAATCTATGCGCCTTTCTAAAAGGTGAAGTCAGTTATTCTAAAGTTAGAGCCATGACGCGGGTTGCCACCACAGAGAATGAGCACTTCTTGTTAGAAATTGCAGAATTTGGCACGACGCAGCAGGTCGAATATCTTGTCAAAAAATACAAACTTGCTAAGCGGCTGAATAGCACAGAATACCTCCAAGAAAAATTGGTTTTAGAAAAAGGCTGTTTTTGGCATCAAGAAGATGACGGCATGACGGTTTTGAGATTCGTCTACCCACAGAAGACAGGGCTGTGCTGATCAAGGCGATTGAAGAACTGGGAGACAAAGCCGGTCTAAACATAAATCGAAATACTGCTGCGTCAAACTGGCAAGGGGATCAGTTGGATGTTTATTATGCCGTCAAGCTTCTTTTTGGTTTGGATGGTGAGCCCTGCTAATTAATCAGTACAATTGTAAACACTCAACTTTTCTCACTCGTCGCATAGCTGAAAACTCTATTCTGGATGGACTAGGTAAGATTAGTAACAATTTTTATTTCGACAGAAACCATCAAAGATCGGGGCACGCAATCATAAATTTGATCAATACTAATTGAATTCTTCCAATGGGCATTGATCAGCTTCATAAAGGCAAAGCGGATAATTTTGTTCTAAATTAGCATTTTCCTTTGCAATACTTACCTGTATATTTACTAACACAACTTCTTTTATAGCAGGCTACATTAGCTTATGTTGCATAAGCTCAAACCACCGCAAAACAATAGATCAATACAAAATTGAAGTTTTACCTGCATGTACAAGAGCTGGGAAAGTCTAGACACGGGAAAGCATGAGTTTTCACATATTCTGGCGAGTGAAACCTAACAGGTCTGCGATATCAGACAATCCGACTAGATCAGGGGTTGACTAGAATTGCCTAAGCTGTACTAAAATTACGCCTCAACAATTAGATTTCAGAATATTACCTATTCTTTGTAACTTTTTGTATTTCCATGCATCATGTCAATGACCAAGCTTAGTTGTAATAGAAGGATATTTTCATGGCATTCTCAAATTATTTGAGGACACCCACGCTACACGGAAACGAAATAGATTCAAAACGACAAGAAATAGCAGCCTATTTCAATGACACTTGGGATCGCTACGAGTCACTGTTTGAAATCCTCGCAAATGATCAGGCATTTATTAAAAAACCCATTCCCTTACGCCACACCCTAATATTTTACTACGGCCATACCGCTACTTTTTTTGTTAACAAACTGATATTAGGAGGCTTGTTAGAGAATCGAATTAATCCCAGATTTGAATCCCTTTTCGCCATAGGTGTGGACGAAATGAGTTGGGACGATCTGAATGAAGCGCATTACGATTGGCCATCCGTCGCAGAAATAAAATCTTATCGATCTGAAGTCAAAGCTGCAGTTAATCACATTATCAATCATGCCCCGTTAACCCTCCCTATAGATTGGCAGAATACCTGGTGGCCAATAATAATGGGCATAGAACACGAGCAAATTCATCTTGTAACATCATCAGTGCTGATTCGACAACATGATCTTGATCATGTGCAAGCTAGTGATGCTTGGAAAGCATCAACACAAACAGGGGATGCGCCTAAAAATGAATTGGTTTCCATACCCGCCGGCAAAGTTGAGCTTGGTAAAAATTTTGAAGACCCCATTTATGGTTGGGATAATGAGTACGGAGAACATCAGGCTGAAGTCGAACCCTTTCAAACGAGTCGTTATCTTGTCAGTAATCAGGAATATCTCCATTTCGTCGAAGCTGGGGGCTATCAAGAAGACAGCTATTGGACAGTCGAAGGCCTTGAATGGCGGAAATTTTCACAAGCAAGCTGCCCTACTTTCTGGCAAAGAACGGTTCAGGATTGGAAACTTCGTTTAATGACAGAAGTAGTGAACATGCCCTGGGATTGGCCTGTGGAAGTCAACTTCCATGAATCGAAGGCATTTTGTAACTGGCATGCACTTCAAACAGGTTTACCCGTACGATTACCCACAGAAGATGAATGGCACCGCCTTTACGACTTCGCTGAAATTGACGAAATTAAAAACGGGCAGAAGAGCCCCGCGAATATTCATCTTGATCATGCCGCTTCCGCCTGCCCCATCAACCTGCACGCCCACGGCGAACTTTTTGATGTGATTGGCAATGTATGGCAATGGACGGAGACACCTATTTATCCATTCAATGGTTTTAAGGTACATCCCTATTACGATGATTTCACGATGCCGACATTTGATGGCAAGCATAATTTGTTTAAAGGTGGATCATGGATATCGAGCGGTAATGAGAGTCGGTCAAGTTCACGCTATGCATTCAGGCGACATTTCTTTCAACATGCAGGGTTTAGGTATGTTGTTGCAGGCGATGCGGTTATGCCTGAAGTATCTAATTATGAAACTGACAAAATGTTGTCTGAATACGCTGAGTTCCATTTCGGCGACACTTACTATGATGTACAAAACTTTCCTCAACGGCTTGCTGAAATAGCTACCGAAGCTATGGGGGATAAACCTAAGACCAAGGCATTAGATATAGGATGTGCAGTAGGTCGCGCCTGCTTCGAGCTCGCTAGAAATTTTGATCACGTCACTGGAATAGATTTTTCAGCGCGACTCATCAATTTGGGCATTCAGCTTTCAGAAAAAGGTCTTATTCGATATAGCATTGCTGATCAAGGCGATCTTAGGCTCTATAAAGAGCGCCAACTTAAAGATATGGATTTAGAGAATTTAAGCGGCACTGTAGAATTGTTACAGGGGGATGCCTGTAATTTGAAATCAATATTGACGGGGTATGATCTTGTACTTGCAGCGAACTTGATTGATAGGCTTTATGATCCTGCTTTGTTTCTTAAATCGATACAAGGGAGAATTAATCCTGGAGGAATTTTGCTGATTGCATCACCTTACACTTGGCTTAAAGAGCACACGGAAAAAAGCAATTGGATTGGTGGGTTTAAGAAGGATGGAGAAAATTTCACTACATTAGACGGTTTGAAAGCAATATTGGAACCTGAATTTTCGTTAATGAAGGAGCCTGAACAAGTGCCTTTTGTGATCAGAGAAACGAGCCGAAAATTTCAGCATACTTTGTCAGATGTGAGTTTGTGGGTTAAGAAAGCGTAACAATCAATATCGATCAACTTTGCCGGTTTGCGGTATCGATATAAGCTACCGGAGGCGGGCCCGATTCAGCCCGTTCCCTGAGATTTTTTAAAGTTTTATAAGGTAAATCTTTACTGGCTTGCTTCACCAACCAAGCCGGTATTTTGCCTCCTGGATCAGAATCAAGTGTATAGATAACGTCGGTTCCACCCTTAGGAGAGGGAGTGAGTCGGTACGAACCCACTAATCTCACCATACGTACGACGCCCCTCGGTACATTGACGGAACTATCTTGGACGTTTCCAAACTTCATTAAGACGCCGCCATTGTCCAAGGATGTCTCTGATGAGCGTATCAAAACATCGCGATCTGAAACTGGCCAAGGAGAGGCGACTCTGTTGTAGATGAGTAAGCTTCCATCTGCTTTTGTTAGAATCTGCGCCTCTATACAATTGTGTTGCCAATCTACAAAAGTATGCACCGCTCTGATCCACTCACCAATTCGTTTAACACTGGCATTCATTCTGGTTTTACCAAACGTTATGGGAAAGGCCTGACCCTCTTTAATTTCTTCTTCTACAGTAATGCCATCTTTAACAAGAATAATATTGCGATCTACATTCGCATGAGACGGAGGTAATATCAATATGAGGGAAGTAAACAGTACTGCAGCCATTGGTATTTTTTGCCATTTTTTCATTTAACGTACCTTTTTATGTTTGTCTCAAACTATTGCATCTCAAGCTGTTACACCACAAGCTATAGCAACAATATACAACAAATAAGCTTTTCTTATGAATATTTTAAAGCCAGCAGAAATTAGCCGCGATAACTACAGACTCTATTTTGCGCTGAATTATCTTTGCTATTTGGGCGTATTTGCCCATTTACTTTTTATCCCTCTATTCTATCGCCTCAACCTCTCTGAACTCGCTGTTATCAATATGTTCAGTGTAGTATTTTGGATTCTAGGCTACCTACTGAATCGTTCGGCATATCACGTAGAAGCTTTCATAGTTGTTGTCAGCGAAGCAATGATTCACGCAGTACTCGCAACTTTTTATCTGGGTTGGGATGCTGGGTTTCATTATTATCTGTTCTCTACCATCTTGTTTATTTCTATTAATCATCGCCTCAATGTACAAGTAATGATTTTTCAAGCATTACTCGTTTTTGCCGCTTACATTTTCCTTTATATCTATACCCATAGAACTAATTTTGAAGTTCTTGCACCAGATTACATACTGAATACACTTAATTTCATGAATGTTTTTATCAATTTTTCAGCCTTTGGCATACAAGGATATTTCTTCAGAACAGCCTCAATTCAGGCAGAAGAAAAAATGGAACGATTAGCCTCCACAGACCCCTTAACAAATCTGTTTAATAGACGAAAGATGGAAGAACTGATGTCACGGGAAATTGTTCGATTCCAGCGCGATAAAAAAGTTTTTACAGTCGCCATAACAGATATCGACAACTTTAAACAATTCAATGATAATTATGGACATGATTGTGGAGACTACGTTTTACAAGAAATATCCAAGTTAATGCAAGAAAGTTTAAGAACACAAGACCTTCTTGCAAGATGGGGGGGAGAAGAGTTTCTGATTATGCTACCTGACACTAATTTAATCGGTGGAAAACATACAATCGAGAAACTCAGAGAAACGATCGAAAACAAGTATTATGAATACAAAGGCGTTAAATTCTCTGTCACTATGACATTTGGGATGACAATCTACAATGGTGAAAATGACATCGATAATTGCATCAAACATGCAGATGAAATGTTATATGCGGGGAAACGTGGTGGGCGTAATCGTGTGGTAGCCACTTCGGACTGATATATTTCTTCTACTTTTTTTGTGCGCAACTGCGGCTACTAGGATTCACTATGGCATTCCAACACCAACTTATTGCTTTGTTGGTTGCATTTATTTGGGGAACTAATTTCGTCTTGATCAAGATAGGGCTGGAATATTTCCCCCCATTTCTTTTTGTGACGCTGCGATTTGCTTTGGTGGCTTTTCCTCTGATACTGCTGTTGCCTCGACCCAATGTGCCTTGGACCTACTTGGTAAGTTACGGCGTACTGATTGGTTTTGGACAGTTTGGCTTATTGTTCTGGGCAATGCAGGATGATATCAGTCCAGGATTGGCTGCCCTTGTTATACAAACACAGGTTTTTTTCACCATTTTACTCGCCAGTTACTTATACAACGAAAAGCTTAAAATACTTCAAGCCATCGCCTTGGTTGTTTGCGCATCGGGCTTAGGTCTCATTATTTTCCATACCGCAGGTACGGACTCCTTAGACTCAATTGATAAGCAAACTAGCAGCTTTGGCGTCTTGGTTGTATTGATTGCAGCAATGAGCTGGGCCATCGGCAACGTCGTCTATAAGAAGGCCAGCAAAGACTCCGGGAAGATTAATAACATTGCATTTCTCGCCTGGTCATCAATATTTGCTATCCCACCGCTTTTATTAACGTCTTTGTACTTAGAAGGCCCTGATTTGATACTGGGTAGCATTCAAACTGCTAATCTAAGCGCGTGGAGTATTTTAGCTTGGCAAACCATTGGCAATACCCTAATCGGATATGGGTTATGGAATGTGTTGCTGAGTAAATACGACACATCTAAGGTCACACCTTGGGCGCTGATGGTCCCCGTATTTGGTTTAGCAACATCTAATTTGTTGCTGGGTGAGATCTTACCTTGGTGGAAACTAGTCGCTGCAATGCTTATTTTGAGTGGACTGGTACTAAACGTATTGGCAACAAAGACTCAACAAAATCAGAGGTTCCCTAGGCAGAAATAAGCTTGCTCAGAGACGCTGAAGACAATACTTCCGGTAAATATTGCAGTTGAATACGCGTTACTTTATTCTCGTAACTTGATATTGGACGTTGATATATTTCTGCTAGATGATCTAACAATTGATCAACGTTTTGTATATCGGGAGAACTACCTAAAAAGTCACCCGGGGTGAGAGCCGAAATATCAATCGCGCGAATGTCCACAATTTTGACGGACATCCTAATATCTGAAAATACAGGTGGAGTTTCACGGTGATCGCAGCCCACCTTTTCAATGATGCGGGCTGTGACGATTTCTTCATGTTTATAACCCCGGAAATTAGGGAATATACGATCTCCAGGCCTGAAGACTGTAGTCAGCTGACGATCTAACACGAGCGCTTCGTAGTTTTTACGAAATGCTATTTCATCTCGACGTAAATTCACGGCTAAGGCGCTTTACTTCAGCGCGCCGCTCATGGTTTCAGTCAATTCGTCATTAGGTTTATCGAGTTTTGTGATCATCTTAAATGCGGGGACTGCTTGGTGTAAATTCATGTGCTGTCCACTGTGGGTTCTATTGCCGTTACCTTGGGCCATGCGAAGGGTTGTCGTTTCCGGTTCAAGGAGAATGTCAGCAACAATAGCGTCACCTGGTAATCGAGCCAGATTCGCTTTAGAATTTTCCATATCCGCTGCAGGATCTCCTGTCATCGCGGCAAAGGCCGAATAAGCCTCGTTAGGTTGTGCTCCCTTATTAGAAGTATTAACAACGACTCCAGCTGTTGCGAGTTCCTTATTAATACAATCTTCGCCTACGCCACGAGCTTTGCAAAAAGGAGAGATAAGTTCAGCAATTTTTTCAGCTTTGCTGACTGTACGATTACAAATAACAATTTCAGTTGGAGAATTTTGAGCCATTTCGTAAGCAATGGGCAATGCAGTACCCCCTGCTCCAAGGATCACGATCTTTTTACCACGGATGCAATCAGCATACTCTCCCAACAGACCATTAACGAAACCTACACCATCGGTGTTATATCCAATCAGCTTTCCATCTTCTCGTGCAATGACATTAACACTGCCTATCGCCTCTGCAGACTGATCAAGACCATCTAGATGCGGACCAACTTTATCCTTAAAACCTGATCCAGCGCCTCCGCCCATATAGTTAGAATCCGCTTTCAGTGCCGTAAAAATAGCTTCGACATTGGCAGGATCTGCTACTACAAAGCAGCTGCGATAAGGTAAATCATAACGTTCGAAAACCGCGTTGTGCATTGCTGCAGAACCGCCAGGATAATCATGATCGATGGGGAAAAAGAGAACCTTCACGTCACCAATGGTGGAAAGGTCCAATTTATTATTCTTTGGTTGCTCTGCTACCTGCAGTAGCCCTTCTGCAAAAAGATCTTGGATTGACATAAGCGCCTTTTTCATTTTGTTATTATTGGTATTATTAAACTAGCAAGGCTACTTCAGGGTAACCCTTATGTTTATGTTAGCTCTGCTCGATTATTTACGGCACAAACTTAAGGGTAGTATATTACTAATCAGAAAAATGTGAACCTCTTTATTAGGACAATAGTCCATCTAGTACAAGCAAGATGGCTTTGTCGTCTTACAGGCTTTAAAATACCAAGTGAGTGCGTAAATAAGCTGCTATTCATTCCTTACCAACAGATAGTCGGTCAAATAATGAAAAAATCGAAATTAGTACTTTGGCTTTTGCTGACCAGCGTAACGGTTTCAGGTGCTGCATTTGTTCATTTTACCTTAGAATCCCCAACAACAAATTACCCTACACGTAATATTCAAGGCATTATTATGTGGGGTGCTGGTGGTGCCACAGATACAATGAGCCGTGCCATTACGCCCTATGTCGAACCACAGTTAAACAAAGAAATTGTGTTAATCAACCGTTCTGGTGGTGCTGGTGCGATTTCTACAAAGTATGTACACAATAAGAAGCCTGACGGATATACCTTGCTCTATGGTGCTGAAAACCCGCAACTCCACGGTGTATTGGGGCTTTCGGATATCGATTACAGTGAATTTTACGCTGTGAATGTATTAGCACGAGGTATTTCAGTGATTGTCTCTCACCCTGATCAGCCATGGCGGAGTCTAAAAGAATTGATGGATGATGTTAAAGCAAGGCCAAAAGAAATTAAGATGGGTTCTACAGGACCGGGTGGACTACCTTATGTAGTTGGCGCGATGTTGGGTAGTGAAGGTGCATTTGAGGTTATTCCTGTTCCCTTTGATGGGGACGGACCCGCGATAACCGCGTTACTTGGTGGCCACGTTGATTTTTTACCCTCGGGATTTACCGCCACTGCCGAACATATTAGGTCAGGCAGACTTATCGCGTTAGCCGTAGTAAACGACAAAGAAATTAGCTTATTACCCAGCGTTCCGCCCATTACGCTAGATTACCCTTCATTCAAGAAATTTCTGCCTTGGGGACCATTTTACGGTGTTTTTATTAACAAGCAGGCACCACGCAATGTGAAAGAAACACTGACCAAGGCATTTCATCATGGTGCGTCGAATCCACAATTCATACGATTCGTGAACGATTTTGGTGCAATCCCCATGAACATATCAGGTCAAGAGGCAGACGAGTTCTTAAGAAAGTGGCAATCCGTGACAACATGGCTTCTCCATGATGCCGGTGCAACTAAGAAGTCACCAACGATTTTTGAGATCCCAAGACCATGACTTCACAGCCAAAATCAACAAAGCGGACACAAATACCAGGAGAATTAGTATTTGCCTGCCTGCTGTTGAGTTTAAGCCTTTTGATTGCATTCTACGCATTGAGTATTTCTGGTTTTAGTTCCATGAGTTCCCCTGGGAGCATCCCCATGCTTGCCGCGCTTTTTATGCTTGTGTCCTCGTTAATAACGGTAATAAAGACTACGGGGACAACTACGAAAAACTCTACATTTATTACACGCTTAACCCCCCCGATTTTATTATTCTTCGCATCAATATCGCTGACTTATATTTTGGTCATTGACCAGCTGGGCTTTTTGATTTCTTCTGGTTTATTTCTTTTCGCCAGTATTCTCGCCTTGTATCGTCAGGGTCCTTCAATAGCAATGCTAGTGAGCATCAATACACTCGCCATCATTTACATCATCTTCAGGCTTATTTTTAAAGTCATCCTACCGGAAGCTAACTTGTGGGAATAGACAAAAAGATAGCCCATAGAAAAGAAGCACAGAGGTCTAGAAAGTGAGCCAAGCATTCGAATATTTTTCCATGGGGTGGGTAGACCCTTACCTATTCTTCCTAACGGCACTTGGAACCTTTGCCGGGATCTATGTCGGCGCGATACCTGGGCTTTCTGTGACCATGGCGGTTTCAATTCTGATATCATTTACATTTGCTTGGGATGTGAATGAAGCCTTAGCACTGATGGCAGGCGTGTTTATGGGTGGAGTCTATGGCGGTTCCAGAACCGCTATATTGCTCAATATTCCTGGCGCTCCCAGTGCAGTAGTTACAGCCTTAGACGGATATCCCCTCGCAAAAAGGGGTGAAGCCGGCAGCGCAATTGGCCTGTCCACTGTGATGTCTTTTATCGGTGGGCTGATCGGCATTATCACCCTCATGATCGCGGCCCCTATCATTTCTGAATTTACCTTGATGTTTGCACCACGAGACTATTTTCTCCTGGCCATATTGGGCTTGTTATTGGTTGGCGCCCTTTCCGGCGAATCATTAGCCAAAGGAATTTTCTGTGCGGCACTGGGTGTCACTTTAGGCATGATAGGACTTGACCCGCTCACCGCGGAAGAGCGTTTCACCTTTGGCAATCTGGAACTTACCGGTGGCGTACCTTATATCGCGGCAATGATAGGGTTCTTTGGTATTGCGGAAGTTTTTGTTCAATTACATCACTTAGATATTAAACCCATAAGACAAAACCTTGAAAAAATTCTACCCTCTTGGAAGCTCGTTAAAAAATACCTGCCACTCTCTCTTCAAACTTCTGGAATCGGTGTCATTGTTGGCGCACTACCTGGCACAGGGGGAGACATTGCATCTCTATTGGCATACGATCACGCCAAACGAATAACAAAAGACCCCTCAGTGCCCTTTGGTGAAGGCGCTTATGAGGGACTGATAGCAGCTGAAACTGCCAACAACGCAGCAGTAGGTGGCGCATATATCCCTATGCTAACACTTGGTATGCCAGGAGATGCCGTCACCGCAGTGATGATAGGCGCCCTCTTCATCCATGGTATCCAACCTGGACCATTGATGTTGACAGAGACGCCTCATTTATTTTGGTTTACCGTCGGTAATTTAACCTTAGCCAATTTATGCATTCTCATTTTTGGTCTAACCGGCATAAAATTGTTCAGTAAAATTGTGCAATGCCCCAAGGGCATTCTACTACCCATCATAGTAGTACTATCTGTCGTTGGAACCTATGCCATTCAAAATAGCGTCGTCGATATCTACTGGATGTTTGGATGTGGTGTTCTCGGATATTTTTTAAAGATGTATGGCTATCAAGTCGCACCCATCATCTTAGGCATTATCCTCGGCCCGATGATAGACGTGTCTTATCGTAGGGCTGCTCTCTCTGTTCAGAATGATATAGGGCTCTTTTTCTGGGAGTTTTTAAGTAACCCAATTTCACTCATTCTAACGGCGAGTGTTTTCCTGATACTGCTTAATCAGTTTAGAAACCGGAAGACTTAGACAGTTTAGGAGGCATATTTTACTAATTTCGAAACCAACCAGTAAATGAGTAGCGCGGGTTTCTCGCAAACGGTGTTACATAAGTTACTGAGTGTATATGGCTAACGTCAAATAATGACAAACTATTAAATCGGGGTTGCCACGCATCTCTAGGCGTCCCATCCTTTTCATAAAACTGAAGCAAGCCTCCCCAATCGGGATGCCATTGTGGAGACAAGCCGAGGACATAGGCAAATCGTCGTCGTTCAGCTTGAATGTCATCCGAATGACGCGTCAAGAATTGGCCTTGAGTGTAGCGAGTATATTGCCCATCTGTATCCTTCAAACTTGGATCACCCGTAATCTTTGAGATTAATTTCAAAAATTCTTCACTATTAAACAATTTAAATAACGCCATTAACGGAGCAGGAACAGTCTTTTTACCGGTCAGTTGGCCTGATAAATCATGGTTCATTCTGAGGCCACAATAAAAGAAGCCGACGCCTTGCCCTGCTTGCTCAATAAGCGCTTGTTGCATTTTTGTTATTGCATTGGGAGTCAAAGCAGTCATTTGTTCTGTTGAAAAAACTTGATTTTTTCCATCTCTGAAAAACAAATAATTAAATTCAAGTTGATTTTGACAAAGACTTAACACTTCCGCTGCTATCTCCGTCAGCAAAAAATCGTCAATCCTGACTCGCCCGTCGACTTTAAAAGCATGTGCCAAAGCGTCTGAGTCTAGCGCTGGGTTCAACATTAAATTATCCGAATGCCTAAAGAGGGAATAATACAACATTTAGAAATTTTATCTGTACGAAGCAACTGCAAACCTGGTTTGAGTATTTTTTCAATGACATCAGGCTCTCAATACTCGCGATAAGCTTCATGTTGCTACCATATTTTTCATACTCATTAATATCCATATTGAATCGCTGCACTCAGAACCATCTGTGGGTGTGTAACCAGTGGTCGCATCACCGATCGCCCGAATCAACGACCAGATGAATTATTGCCGAAAATCTGGAAACTGGAATGCATAGGACGGCTTGGAAGACATAGAAGG
The DNA here is from genome assembly GCA_016763855.1 of Pseudomonadales bacterium. Lineage (GTDB taxonomy): Bacteria > Pseudomonadota > Gammaproteobacteria > Pseudomonadales > Azotimanducaceae > JAHRVQ01. Next base: position 4,204 of record JAESSY010000123.1, on the reverse strand, counting down.
CTTAGAAAGACCCTTGCAAAGCGTACAAGCCAGCATAGGTCCCTTGTCTTTCCAGCAATTCATTGTGCCGACCTTCTTCTACAATCCCCGTCTCTGACAATACAACTATTCTCTCCGCGTTCTGTACAGTAGAAAGCCGATGGGCGATCACTATTGTTGTGCGGTTTCGACGAAGCTTTTCAAACGAGGATTTAATTGCCCTTTCACTCACGTTATCCAGTGCACTTGTGGCTTCATCAAAGATTAGAATAGCTGGATCCTTAAGAAATGCCCGAGCAATACTAAGACGCTGCTTTTGCCCACCGGATAGCTTGACCCCACGTTGACCAATTTGTGTTTGATAGCCTTCTGGTAAGCGTAGAATAAAATCGTGTGCTTCTGCTTGTATAGCGCTATCAACAATTTCTTCATCCCCGGCATTCAAATTTCCATAACGGATATTTTCCATTACGGTTCCATCGAACAAATGAACATCTTGCTGCACAACCGCAATATTACCTCGCAGTGAATCCAATTGTATCTGTTTGATATCTTGACCATCAATTCTTATCTGTCCCATTGATGATTCATAGAATCGTGGGATTAGTGAGCACAACGTCGTCTTGCCAACACCGGAACTTCCCACTAACGCAAGAAACTCTCCCTCTCGAATAGTAAGTGAAAAATCAGACAACACCTTAATCTTGTTGTTTTGATAACTGAAACTCACATTGTCAAACTCAATCTTACCTCTACAATCTATCAAGTGTTTCGATTGTGGCGAATCAACAATTTCCGGCTTCATTTCCAGCACTTCCATAAAACGATCAAACCCAGTAATGCCACTTTGATAAAGCCGGGTAAAATTGAGCGCAGTTCGGATGGGATCAACTAACAATGCGACATAAAGTAAAAAAGTTATGAGATCAACAATCTCAAAAGAACCATCGAGAATGTATTGTCCACCCATGACAATAACGACCAGCGTAAACATCTGAGTAAAAGTGATCATACCGACCGAGAGTTTAGCCTCACTTTTATAACCCGCGTCTCTTGCTAAGAGAAACCGATGATTTTCTTGATCAAATCTACTTTGTTCATAGCTTTCGTTAGTAAAACTTGTGATCACCCTGATGCCTCCTAGTGCATCTTCAATACGAGCATTAATATCACCCATTCTGTCTCTGCCAGCTCGCAAGGCGACATACATCTTTTTGCTAAAATAAAAGGCATAAACTAGCATGGGCGGAATGAAGGCGAAAATCAGAAGCGTTAGGGGCGCATTGATATTCACTAAAATTACGAAGGTACCGAAAAACTTTATGATGGTGATCAGAATATCTTCAGGTCCATGATGATACAGCTCAGCAAGATTGTTAGTATCACTACTGATTCGGGTCATCAATTGACCAACCTTGTGCTCATCATAGAAACTAAAAGACAAGGTTTGTAGATGCGAGAATAGTTCCGAACGCATATCGCGTTCCATATACGCACCCATCATATGACCCTTATAATCTACAAAATATAGACAAATACAGTGGCATAACATAAGCCCCAACATAAACAGGCCAACTTGGCTAATTCGTTGTGTAGCGTCTTGTGCATCTAAAGTTTGGAGCGCATTCGTTATCTCTCTAGCGCCCAAAGGTAATGTTAGAAGAATGACTGCGACGATGACCGCGCAGATCATGTCTAGGGTAAGTAAGCCCAGATAGGGTTTATAATATGAGAAGAACTTGTTTAAACGTGTTTGAGTTTGCATAAATAGATTTATCCAATCGAGTTGGACTGCATAGGTTCAGCCCAGATAACTTGACCTCTTCAATGAGGCGTGTCTGATTTTCTAGCCAGGTTATATTTCTCATTGAAGTTTCCTCGATAAAGGGAATCTCTTTTTCACCAGAGGTTCCTTGGATATTGTGTACGTTATTTATACTGTTTAGTGTTTAGTGTTTTCTTTTACTTTAATCACTATGCCCTAAAATGATAGCGCTTACGAGCCTAAAACTAGAGGCAAAGATTCATCTTGTACCCATTCACTCATTGATCCATCGTAGACTGCGACATTCTCCTGACCGATCAAGCTCAAAGCCATGGTATCGATGGTTGCAGATATTCCGCCACCACAGTAGGTAATGATCTTTTCCTGTTTGAGGACATTTTTCTCAGTAAAGATTTTTTTGAGTTCCTCTGCCGGTTTAAACAATCCTTCATTCATTAACTCGTCATAATAAATATTTTGGCTATTTTCTATGTGTCCACGTCGTCCATAGTGCATTTTAGCATCGCCACTATATACGCCCGGAGATAAGGCATTGATTGTACAAACACTGTCGTCAGATACCCCAGCGAGCACCGCTTTCTTATCGGCCCACTTGGATGAATCGAAGGCAATATTAAAATCTCCTGATGTATAGGCTGACTTTTCAGTACTAATATCTCTACCCTCGCCCTCCCACTGACTAAATCCGCCATTTAAAACGGAGACTTGTTTGTGACCGGAGCTTAGTAATACCCACCAGGCTCTTGTTGCCCACATCATATGATCAGTGCTATAGAAAACCACCCGACTATCGTCATTTATACCCGCAGCACGAAATGCAGATTGCAGCTGATCTATACCCGGCAGGGTAAACCCGAAACCGCTAGCGGTATCGGAGAGATCTTTTGTTAGATCAAGAAATGTGGCACCCGGTATATGGCCTCGTTCATAGTCTCCAAGACCCGATACTGCCTTGTAACCAGGAGGATTCGGTACCAGATGTACTGTGACATCAAATAATCTAAGATCCTCACTACCGATCATGTCCGCAAGTATTTCGCTCGAAACTAAGTATTGTGGATTTGAGTAATTCATTTTTGGATCTCCTTCATATTTGTTAGGAATTGTAAGGGATTGTAGGGCTGGCAGATTGATAAGGCAATTGCAGCAAATTGTCATCCGTTAAACAAATCTTAGAAAATGTGCCAATTAACTGACGAATCCCAAATCTTGTCTATACTTATCTCCAGGAGTGTAATTATGGATAGAAAGGAATCTGGAATGAAATTCAATAAGCACAAAGCTGTGCCACTGGGACTGATGTTGTTTTTGGCGGCAAATGCATCACTCGTACAAGGAATATCAGTCACTGAAGGTCTTTCAAACCCTACTGTTTGCCAATGGCTAAGCAGAAATGGAAACAAATTATATCTCTGCGGGGCATCTTCAGATGTCGACGCAATGGTAAAGGAAGCAAGATACTACCAAAAACCTGCAATACCCATCATCGACACAACTCAGATTAACCCACAAATTAATGACATAAAGGCAATTCCCTTAGAAACAGCAGCTATAATAGCAGCCACATTTATTAGCTCAGATTCTCAAGTATCGGCCAAAGCAAAATCAAACCCTCTGAAATCAATCGCTTTAAATTTGCCACAACCAAAACCTGTTGCCCTAAAAAAAGCTAGTTCAAAAGGATTTATGGTTCAATCAATTGGGGAGGTGAATGAAATAAAGCCGAAATTAATCGCAGCATTAGACAAAGATTTTCAGATACTCAAAAGAAAGAACCGAATCTCTATGGGGATCTATAGTCAGTACAAAAATGCCTTACGGCGGCAAAGGACATTATCAGCACTCGGTATCCAATCCGAACTGATTGATAGATCTTTGGAAACCACAGTTCAAGCTCCACCTCCCAAGAAAAAGGCGCTAAACCCGATCGAGCCAAAGAAGAGCAGGATCGAAAAGCCATCACCAGCAAATGTTAAAGGGTTCCTTGTTGCCTCTGTCGATAGTGCTGACTCAACCTTATCGCTTCTTCAGGCTGCAAAAGATAAGCACTTTCAGGTGTTACGATCAGCACCCTTTGCCAACAGAGTATCCTTAGGGGTCTACAACACCCGAAAATTTGCGCTTATCCGACAACGAGCAATGCTCAAACACGGCATCATAAGCGTAATCATTGATCGTGCAGAGGGCTTGAACAAAGGATTCGCGAGTAGAACCACTCGAACTGAAAATGTAGTGCCGCTTAAAATCTCTGTATCGGAAAGGTCTGTACTGGAAAGGAAAGTGGAGGAAATTATCAAAGCAGAAATCGCCGTAATCCAATTGCCTGACCAGCTCCCTAATCAAGATCAATTGGATAGGGTGATACAGCTGATCTCTTCCAATTAGGGCAGTGATAAGGTCCCAACGGGTTACGCAAGTACAGTGCTCGTAGACTGCAAT
>JAESSY010000122.1 GCA_016763855.1 Pseudomonadales bacterium | reverse complement strand
TTGGATTCAAGAACTTACATTATAGCAAACAACAGGGGTTTATGCGCTAACAAAACGATAATGTGGCGGTAAATTAATCGCTAAATACTTTTCGGACAGGAACTAGCTAATTTAAATTAATTCTCTATGCTCTTTATTAAATTACTTTCTAATTACTATCTAAGCCATGTAGAAACTCAATGAGCTTTTCATTCACAGCCTCAGGTGCTTCTTGTTGCGTCCAGTGGCCCACTTCAGGAATCAGTTCATTTATTCTTAAATCAGTCAGGTAATTTGGCATATTTTCTATCGCTTCTGCCGCCATAACAATGACGCCGTCCTTTTCTCCCGCAAGAAACATCGAAGGTTGCTCAATCGTTCTGGGGGCTGATGCCGTTAGTTGCCATGTTAAGTCATGGTTACGGTAATAATTTAAGGGTCCCCTGAATCCGCCAAGCATAAATTGGCTAACATAATAATCAAGGTCAGTTTGAGTACACCAAGGACCCAGCTCTTTAGGATCATCTATATGGGATAAGAGATCTGAATCTGCAGGACGGGGAACAAATGCCGTTGCTGGATATTCCCCCGAAGCAATATAGAAAAATTTCCGTAATGAGACCTCAATATCTCTTTCCAGTTCTGCTTCAGCGACACCAGGATCTTGAAAATAGAGTTGGTAAAAAAATAAATCTTTAAACACGGCTTTCATAGTTGTAAGAGGAGACACATCAGGGCGAGGTAGAAATGGCACTGACAGCGCTGCAACAGCACTCACTTGCTCAGGGTAATTTAGCGCACAGTTCCATGCCGTTGGCGCGCCCCAATCGTGGCCAACCACCACCGCAGACTCGTAACCCAATGCAGAAATAAGCCCGGTAATATCTTTAGCGACCTCGACTTGGTTATAAGCCTCTATAGCTTGGGGCTTATCACTTCTACCATAGCCTCTCATATCGGGTGCAACAGCATGAAACCCAGCATTTGCAATCACCGGTAATTGATGACGCCAGGAATACCAGGATTCAGGAAATCCATGAACAAATATGACAAGGGGGCCAACACCCGCGCTCGCGACATGTAATTGAATGCCATTCGTTTCGACTAGTTGATGCTCTATCTTATGCATAAGGTTTTTTGTGCCTTAAATTGACTGACTTACACTTGACTAAAAATCTCGACTAAGAAGCCTGACCCGATAAAATTTGCCCCTTAGCAGAGTCGGTGTAACCTGAATTAGCACTAAAAGCTATCTCACCATGTATGAGTACACATTCAACACCATTGGCATCCCTAACATATCGAAAGCCGTCTCCCGGTACGTCGTTAACAAAATACTCGTCGCCGCGATCTACAGTTTTTGGATCAAAGACAGTGATATCAGCAATATAACCCGTTTGTAGCAAGCCTCGATCTGCAATACCCCAAATTTTAGCAGTATCCGAAGTGACTTTTTTGATGGCTTGTTCCAGTGTTAATAATCGCTTGTCTCTAACGAAATGACCTAGTAAATATCCTGTATCACCGTAAGTAGAGAATGACAAAATATGAGCGCCGCCATCACTGGCACCGATATGTACATTGGGATGATTGAGTAACTCTGCTACCTTAGTATCATTATTATGGCCTAGATTTGCAGACAGAAAATGCGCCTGTAGCTCTTCCTCAATAGACAGATCCATCATTGTCTCAACAAGACCATCACCTCTTGCCTCGGCAATTTCACTTAAACTTAAGCCCAAGTATTTTTGATTTTCCTCTGACTTTACCTGTCGTAAAATTAACGAGCCCCACACTGGATTCATAGGTGTTGCTTCTGCAATCAGTGCTTTTCTGGTATCAGGATCTTTAAACGCTGCCATGACTTCTTCATGGTTACTGAACCTCAAAATTGAATACCAAGTTCGCAAGCGAAAAAACAACAGGCTTGACACTTCAAAAGAAAAACTGATATCAATAGGCCGTGTCTGTACTTGCGGCCAAACTCGCGCACCTCTTGCTGCTTGTTCTTCGACCCGCGTCATGGTGCGATTAACACCTTCAAGGTTATCCCCATTAACAAAAAGTGGTGAAAAAGTCGTTGTGATACCGTAACTTAAACTCAAATCAGCTAACTGATCAATTCGTGCGATAGTCAGATCCGCATCATAAAATTCCGGGACGATTTGAAGAATTCGGCCGTATTCTCCCAACACTTCTGATAGCGCTTGTAACTCTCTCATATCAGCATATCGACTCGGTACAGGTTGCAGGGTTTCATCCATATCGACAAAACTCGTAGATAATCCAATCGCACCTGCATCGAGGCATTCACTCAATAATTTTTGAAGCTCAACAAGCTCGGCATCCGTCGCGACTCGCTGCATTGAGGCATTTCCCATCACCCACAGACGCAGCACAGAATGACCCACTAATGGCGCAACATTGATCATTAATCCTTTCTTAATCCGGGTAATAAACTCATCAAATGTTTCCCAATTCCATTCAACCCCTTCTTCAAATGCTTTATAGGGCATTTCTTCAATCTGGTTAAACATGCCTACCAGTTTCATTCTATGTTCTGCTTTCAGTGGCGCTAAGGACAATGAGCAGTTTCCCGGTACGATCGTTGTGACACCGTGCTCAATAACCGGTTTCGCACATCCATCCCAAAGTAATTGCGCATCAAAATGAGTGTGGGGATCGATAAACCCAGGAGAGACAATCTTCCCAGTTGCGTCAACGATCTCTAACGCCTCTTCCGCAACTCGACCAATTTTTACGATACGGCCATCCTTAATACCAAGGTCAGCCCGGTAACCCGGCATACCGGACCCATCTATCACAGTGCCATTTTTTATGATTAGATCTAGCATCTCTGTTTCTCCTATTTTTGAAATCGATTGTATGACACTTGCAGGGCATCCTTAACCTTCTCCCAGCTTTGACCAATGAGGTCATCGGCTGCCTTTGCCCCACAACTATCAAAGAGTGCACTGCATGCAAAATTATCTAATGCCACTTCTGAAACTGCGCCATTAGGGTAAACAATATTAATCACAAGTTCTGCTTCTCCATCATGAGCTGCGGCAAGTCTGACCTCTTTTATGCAGGGTGTTTTCATTGGTAATTCGAAATTAATTTTAGGTCAATGGTGCTTCGAGAAAAATAATGTCCCCTGGTAAGATGGGGTTCCCTACTCGCGGCGAATCCTTCGGTGCAGCGGGACGCATAAAAACGTGGAGGTTCCAACTTTGAAGTTGCCCTACGGCGTCTTCAGGGGCCAAGTTTGATAGTTCTCGCGCGACGATGCTATTCCAATCGTCTTCTGCCAAGGGATAAATAGATTTACGTTGCGTGCTTAATGACATATTTCTGTCCTAATGATTATTGACCCAAAGATTGCTCTTTCTATAACAGCATGCATGACCGTTTTAAACTAGACCGGATCTGATTAGATGCAGTTAAATTAGGGAATTGAATCGGTAATTGGAAGCATTATCATCGTGATTCAAAGATTAAATCACTAAGCTTGATAATGTTTGAATGAAAAACATCATTGCTCCTGTTTTGCAGTTGTTTAATTTTTCGACTTCACTTCCTCGAAAAGACTATAACTTAGCAACAAAAGCATAAACACCTCAAAAGACGTGGCGCCCTGAGTGTAGAACGTCACTTCTCCAGCAACTGTCAAGAAACCATAAACCCGACCTAGTACCAAGCCTAAATAGATCATCAACATTATTGTCAGCGCCGACCTTATACCGATTTTCTCTATTCTTAGGGCAAGCATACAAAACAAACCAATCATGAGTTGCACGCCACCATACATAGCAGAAATTTCAATCTCGGCATCGGCATTGCTTAGGACAAACCCCATCGCGGCAGCCGCCTTTTCTGGTAAGAAAAAACAGAATATTCCATAGCCAACGAAACCGACGATATTTATCCAGATTAAGATAGGCGCTAACATATTAAAGATTCATTTCATCTTTTACTGTTTTAAAACAAGCGATTGCAAAATCCAAATTTTCCTGGCTATGGGCTGCCGAGATCTGAGTACGAGTACGAGCTTTACCTTTAGGCACTACAGGAAAAGAAAATGCGACAACATAGACACCCTTCTCTAACATCTTCTCTGCGAATTCCACCGCCAAGGGTGCATCATGTAACATGATGGGTACAATCGCGTGCTCGCCAGGCAACAAATCAAAACCATGTTTCGTCATCGCATCTCGAAAATATTTCGTATTGACCTGTAATGTATCTCGCAACTCTGTGCTCTTGTTTAGCAAATCCAAGGCCGCAATACTCCCAGCCACCATCGGGGGTGCGATGGTATTAGAAAACAGATAAGGGCGAGATCTTTGACGTAATAATTCTACAATTTCTTTTCTTGCACTGGTATATCCACCGCTTGCCCCTCCTAATGCTTTACCGAGGGTTCCCGTCGTAATATCAACACGATCCATACAATCACAATGTTCATGAGTGCCTCTACCGGTCTTACCTACAAAACCGACTGCATGGCTGTCATCAAAGTGGACTAAGGCATCGTATTTTTCTGCAAGATCACAAATCTTATCAAGTTGCGCGACGAAACCATCCATTGAGAAAATACCGTCCGTAGAAATAAGCTTGAAACGCGTGCCTTTTTCATTGGCTGCAATCAACTGCTTCTCAAGATCTTTCATATCATTGTTCTTATAACGATATCGCTCTGCTTTACAGAGTCGAATACCATCGATGATACTGGCATGATTTAGCTCATCTGATATCACTGCATCCTCAGGCCCTAACAAAGTTTCATACAATCCGCCGTTTGCATCAAAACACGAGGGGTAGAGAATGGTATCTTCAAAGCCTAGAAAAGTGCTCAACTTTTCTTCTAATAATTTATGTACACCCTGAGTGCCACAAATAAATCGAACAGAAGCCATTCCATAGCCCCATTTTTCGAGGCCCTCTCTCGCGGCCTTCTTTATCTCTGGATTTTGTGCAAGCCCAAGGTAATTATTGGCGCACAAGTTTAAAACTTCTCTTTCTTGATTAACCTGAATCTGAGATCCCTGGGGCGACGTGATCACCCTCTCCTCCTTGTACAAGCCAGCGGCTTTTATTTCATCTAGTTGCTGGCTTATAAATGCTTTGAAATTACCGTACATATTCTTCTCGTTTTATGGCGATGTTCTTCAGTCCCAATTCAATATCACTTTACCGGAATCCCCAGAAAGCATTAAATCAAATCCTTTTTGAAATTCAGTGTAATGCAAGACATGAGTAATGATGGGCTTGATGTTCAGGCCTGCTTCTATCATCGCAGACATTTTATACCAGGTTTCATACATTTCCCGACCGTAAATACCTTTAATCGTGAGCATATTAAAAATGACTTTATTCCAGTCAATATCGACCTTCCCGCTTGGAATCCCTAACAATGAAATTTTGCCCCCATGACACATACTATTCACCATATCGTTAAACGCTAAGGGACTACCTGACATTTCCAGGCCAATATCAAAGCCTTCCGTCATCTTCAGCTCTTTTTGTACATCAGCCAGATTTTCGGTTTGAACATTGACTGCTCGGGTGACACCAAACTTCTTTGCCATTTCCAAACGAATTGGATTTAAATCGGTTATCACGACATGTCTTGCACCAGCATGTTTACAAACTGCTGCTGCCATACAGCCAATAGGACCTGCCCCTGTTATAAGCACATCTTCACTTAACAAATCAAATTGCAATGCAGTGTGCACCGCATTTCCGAAAGGATCAAAAATGGCTGCAACATCCAAATCTATGTCAGGACGATGTTCCCAGACATTGGACATAGGCAGCACTAAAAATTCTGCAAATGCACCTGCCCTGTCCACACCAATACCGCTAGTTTCAGAACAAAGATGGCGACGACCTGCCATGCAGTTTCTACAGCGGCCACAAACGACATGTCCTTCGCCGGACACGATTTGACCCGTTTTGAAATCGTTAACATTTTTACCTACTTCAACAATTTCTCCAACAAACTCATGGCCGACGACCATCGGTACAGGAATTGTCTTCTGGGACCAATCATCCCAATTATAGATATGCATATCAGTACCACAGATGGCGGTCTTAATAATACGAATCTTAACGTCGTTGATACCGGGTTCCGGCTCGGGAACCTCTTCCAACCACATGCCGACTTTCGGCTCTTTTTTTACCAGGGCGAACATAAGCATCCTATTTTTGCGCTGAGTTCCGGTTTACCGGATCAAGAAGCGCTATAGTATACAACCAACTCGTTTTCTGCTCGTTACTTTTTCGGAGCTGCTTTTTCGGAATCAGGTCTCAGTCCCTAGCGAATGACATTGCAAGCAAATGACAATAGGTAAACAACAATATGCCAGGTGAAAAAAATCTCAAACAATTGCTCCAAACACTGAATCCTGAACTAGATCCCAGGCTTTATGTTTTTTGCACCATAGATAGCAGCTCGATTGATAAATTGAGAAAGATCACAACTATCGCAACCTTTCAGGAGAAAGAAGGCCTGAGTCTGACCCTGACAAAACTTGAAGCAGATAAGCACGGCTTATCCTATGAGGGGGAGTTCAAATTAATCAGCTTCAATGTTCACTCAAGCCTCGATGCAGTCGGCATGACCGCAGCGATTTCAAAGAAGCTCACAGAAAAAAATATTAGCGCTAACATCATAGCCGCATATCATCATGATCACATTTTCATTTCCCAAGTAGATGCGGAACGCGCCCTACTTGCCTTGGCAGAATTCAGTGACGCTTAGGGAATTGAAGATGTATGAAGCAGAAGCATTTGCGCTGACTAAACAACAAGTAGTGCTTTGAAGATAAACCAACAGGTAAATTAACCCGCGGCCAGGTTTTCTGGAACTCTACAGAATGATTTATCAGGGGCGCGAAAGCTTATTGCTTATTTTAGTAACTCCAAACTCGGTACTAGCTCAAAGACATAGAAAATTTTTTCTGTATTAGTCGTAAAGCATCAACGTACCGCTTCATTTCGCCAATATATGCCATTGTTGGACGTGAACAATGGAGATTATAATATGGCCACAATGAATGTATCACTGCCAGATGAAATGAAAATCTGGGTCGAGAGACAAGCACAAACTGGCCTTTATAGTAACGTAAGCGATTATGTGCATAGCCTCATTCGTCACGATCTGCAACGTAAAGACAAAATAGCCTATATGCAAACACTTTTCACTGAAGGGTTTGAAAGCGGCGTTAGTGAAAAGAATATCAGCGACCTTTTAACAGAAAGCAGGAAAATAGCTGGCAAATCATAGCCACATGACTTACACCCTTAGCGTCAAAGCGGTAGAAGATATCTTGCACCAGCCACCAATCTGATCTGTTTACTTTATGTGCCAATATTTTGGTGGTAATGCTGAGAAAATTCTTATTCAAAAATAAAACACTAGAAAGCGCACCAAATAACAGCCCTGTGAAATGCCCTACTGAGGCTGAGTTAGGTATTAGTAACTCACTAAAAAATAAGCCTATCAACACAACAATAAGTAGGGATATCGCAAAACCTTGAGGGAGTATGGGTCACACGAGTAGATTGAAACCTAAAATAAACCCAAAAAGAGAATACACCCCAAAAGATATACCGCCACAATTGTCTAGTTCTTGAGATCCAAAAAAATACTGGAAATAGGCGCCTATTGCATTCCCTGTAAAAAAAACAAGAACACTCCTATATCCAATTAGACTGATACAAAGTGTTCCGATCATTATTAACATTAAAATTCTAGCACTCGTCTATCGAATGAGGGAATCGCCGGTTAATTCTTCAAATTGTTGTTTGAACTTCTCGGTGCCTAAAATGAGCTCTTTATTGGCACAGTGACGGATTTTGGTAATGACATCCGCACCGAGTGAGTCGCCAATAAGTTCCCGATAGTTTTGTTCTCTCTCCGATTTTGTTTCACCCAATGCCAGATACAGTGGATGCGGTGTTAACATGGAAATGTTGTTCCCAAATCCGTGTGCAGCGTAGCTGGACCATTGATAATCGCCAGGGTCGGTGAATATCCCAGCTCTGATGGGATTGAGCTCAATATATCTTAAGCAGATCAATAGATAGATATCGTCCTGTACCAAGCTGGATTTAAATCGGCCTTCGTACAAACTGCCAGTTCGTGCGTAATAGTAATTGAAGTGACGAACATACAATCTACCAAGAAATTGCATCAACTTTGATACCGCATTGTCGTCTCCAGACGTTAGAAGAAGATGCACATGGTTAGTCATAAAAACCCAACCATGTAGTTCGACTACAAATTTCTTAACACCCTCGGCTAACCAATGCGCGTAAGCGGCGAGATCCGCATCAGATGTGAAACAAATTTGACGATTCATACCTCGCTGTATCACATGCATGGATGGGAAACCCTGCTGGACAGGATCTGCGTCGTCTAGCCATTTATAGTCTGAAACTCGAAAAGAATAATGTGAAGACCTTAACTTCACAGATAAACTTCTGCTAGGTGCGTGTTATCACATCATGGGGCGCGGCCTAGAACGCCGTAATATCTTTGCTGAGAAAGAAGACAAAATAGAATTCCTGAGTTGGATTGACTCTTCATTAAAGCAATCTGAATCCCTTTGCTATGCGTGGGCTGGGTATTAGCTCAAGGGAAATAAAGGAATTTCTCTGTCTTAGTCAAACCGGTGTTTCCAGGCGCTTAAGTTATAAGCTCATCACTGTTCCTCTTCTTTCCCCTTCTTTCCAAATATGTGGTTTATACCTCCTATCTTCAATCACCAATATGTTCGTCGAGAAAGCTAATGACTTCCTTGTAGAATTTGGCTCTGTCTTTTTCATCACGAATACCATGACCAGCTTTGCCAAACTGTAACCATTTGACTTTTTTTCCCGCTTTCTTCAGGTTCTTGCGCATTTCTTTGGTGTGCAATGCCGGCGCGATTAGATCCTTGCTGCCATGCACTAACATAATCGCAGCTTTGATTTTTTCCGCGTGATTGACAGGCGAATTCGCACGTAAAAATTCGAGATCATTGCCAACCGTTTTCTCAAAAAAAGATTTTGAATGATTCAGTTTTTCGTAGAATCCCTTAGTGAAAAGATATTCAAGATCATAAACGCCGACATGGCCAATCGCACATTGAAATAAATCTGGTTCCCGTATCGCTGACATTAGGGCGGCATAACCACCGTAACTTGCGCCGTAGATACACATATTTTTTTTATCAGCATAACCTTGCTCAACAACCCATTTCGTGGCATCAACAATATCGTTGATGAGATCTCCACCCCATTGCCGATGGCCAGACTCAACAAATGTACGTCCATAGCCACCACTACCACGGAAATTGATTTGTAAAACGCCGTAACCGCGACTCGCCAACAATTGTACTTTGGATTCATATCTCCAATAATCCCTAACACCGAAAGGACCACCATGAGGAAGCACGACTAACGGCGCTTTCTCTGATTTTTTAGGCAATGTTAGATAACCGTGAAGTATCATCCCATCCCGCGCTTCCAATTCGATGGGTTGCTTCGGTAACATTTGTGCGACATCAATCCAGGATTGATTAACCCACAGCAGATCAGCCTTGTTAGTTTTCGTGTCAAAAATGAAGTACTCGCCAGGGTTGACATCACTCGTCACCCTAAAGACTACCTCTGCATGATCGTTTGTCGAGCTGACAATAGAGACTTCTTGACCTTTGAAGGATTTAGCCAATTTTCTGTGCGCGACACTCAACGTGTGGTTCTTATCCACGTAGTGATAGCGAAATTTTTTGGGATAGCTGATACCGAAAATTGGAACTGAATTCGCAAAGGTTGTGCGGTACAAATCAGTATCCAAATTGTCATAAATCGGGCGAATATTTTGTGATTTGAAGTCCACCTCATAAAGATTATCTAACAATTTTTCGCCTTGCTCAGCATATATCCATGCCTTACCTAACAGTTGACTTGCACCAACCGGATATACACGGCCATTGAGATCAAATACAGACTTAATATCTTGCCAGGGTGCATCATTATTCTTTCGATAAGCACTTTGAAAGTCACCTTCTTCATCTTGCCAAGTCGTGAACAGGAGATTCCCTTCATCATCCGCCACAGCAGTGGCGCCAGCATGGGGTAGATTCTCTATAATATATTTCCTGCCAGTAACGGTGTTCAGGCGAACGACGATGGTCTTTTTATTACGAGTATCCCACCATCCGGTTAGCGTTTTTTCCCAAGGATGCTCTAGAATGAGAATATTCTTTGGGTCATTTTTGAGTCGACTAATCACCTCATGCGATGAATACGAGTTCTTTCGACGCTTATTTATCTTGGTACCAAGTTTCTTGTCATCGGCCCTAAAACCGAAAATCATTTCATTTTTGGAACCATCTTTGTTAATGGCGAACAGTTCACCGTAACTACTCGGGCTATCGTAGAAAGCACTTTTTTCCGCAAACGTATAGATCAATCTGTCATTATTAATCCACCGTAATGAGGTTATCTCATCACCCAGGGTACCCTGGACACTCGTCGTGGCCTTTCCAGTAGCCCGGTTAACGACAATGCCAACAACTCTCCCTTTGTTACGCATCCTCGCAGCATAGTGCGTGCCATCGGGGGAAATATTGATATTGAGATAGTCCAAATGACGTACAAAGTCCTCTATCGGAATCTCCCGCGCGGCCATGAGTTCAAGTGGAAGGAAAATAAATAAAACGGTAAAACGAAGGATTTTTACATCAAAGAACATTGTTTTTATATCGAACATATGTAGCCTTTTAACCAGATAATAGACGCAACTGCCATCAAATGAAAGATCAATTCCTGTGTGTAAAATCGCAGCCAGATTTATGCAACGGAGAGGGACAACGGAGAAAGATAATGGTGAGTTAAGCAACAGATCCCAAAATTTTACTACGATCTGCCACACCGTTCATCGTTCATATCCTACATTCCTAACCAACCGAAACAGACATGATGAATCTTTTACATGACATTTTGATTATGGCCGCGTCTTGGTAGATTATTTATTCTGGGTGGGTGTTATCACATCATGGGTCGCGGCTTAGAATGCCGTAATATCTTTGCTGAGAAAGAAGACAAGATAGATTTTCTGAGTCGAATTGGCTCGTCATTAAAGCAATCTGAATCTCTTCGCTATGAATGGGCGATAATGTCAAATCATTACCATCTACTCATAAATGTGGGCCATCAAGCTCTTTACAAATTGCTGTCGCCTATTCTGACCGAGTATGCGACTAACTGTAATCGGCGTAAGAACCGCAGCGGTTACGTTTTTCAAAATCGATTCACATCCATCCTCTGTGATGAAGTGTGTGAATATTTTACTTTAGGATAGAAATTCCTTTAACTTATCAGCAAAGATAACAAACCGTTCTTTTAGAGTTTTTCTAATCTCGATGTTTATGCCACTAAATAAAGCATAACCTTCGATGATGATGGTTGGTGTAGTAGGATCAGTTACCGACGATACGCTATTATCTATTCCACCAAAAATGCAGAAGGCCTTGACCTATACATTGACGTTTTCTGGTACATAAATATTATCACCAGAGAATAAGTTAAAAATTTTAACACGCACAATGGGATCGCGGAAAATCGCATCAGTAAGATCTATATTTGAGCCACTGAAGATGCTGATTACTCTAATTTCTTTTGGTAACTCCCACTCACCTGAACGGTCACTGCCACTAAAGATATTAAAAATCGTTTCCGCATCTTCAGATTCGCCGAGGATAAATTTCATACCCATCTGTTGTTTCTTACTGTCCACAAAAACCTGATCGATGACTAAATCCAAATCGGCAGTTAGCTCAACCAGAACCTGAGGATCATCAGTCTCCATGGCCTGATCTAAGCGCCTTTCAAATGCCTCAAGGGACAACTCACCGTGGCTATAATTCATCACCAATTGGTCGACGACTTCTTCCCGTACTTTATCGATAGGTCTGTCTTCTAGAACTACTGGCATTGTCTTATCCTTTTTATCAAAATATATTGTAAATTTGAGCAAATATCAGCCTCATCTGTAACGAATCATTAACAATGAGACACTTTCAAAAGACTCAATATGCAAAAAATGAACCAGAACATTAATCCATTTAATTCAATGACTTAGTATCTTGTTTACTTTGTAAATGATGGTAATGTTAATTAGTTGGTGAAAAATACTAACGGTTTGGCTAGATTCTTAATAAGATAATTTTGTCCTCTGCTTGTTTTAATACAAGGTGCGGTTAGGCATACCTTAGCTCGGTTGTGAAAAAACGCTTCGACGTAAATGGCTCAACTAGGTATACGGCGCTTAAGTCATAAACTCATCACTGATCTTCCCCCTATTTGACTCCCCCCGTTTGGGGGTCGTGAACTATGTGACTCACCTTTATCCTTGCTCACTCTATTTATGCTACACAGGTCAGGTAATGTCTCATTTATCAGAAAAACTTAAGAGAATAAGTTGGATATTGTTCTCAATATTCCTATTATCCGCGTGTGATCGCCATAGCAACAACGATGTTGTTCCAACGACACCCGCGCCACCTGAAGCTATTGTGACGACTATAGTCGTACCTTCTCTAGGTTTGATACGCAGCGCCTCTGTCCAAATAAATTCGATTGCTGGTACGGCGATAGGAGATGCTGTACTAACAAACGATGCGGGAAGCGCAACCTTGACGATACCTGCCAGTGCAACAGGGCCATTTTTAATTGAAGTGAGTGGTACAACAGACGCGCAATACTTCGATGAAGCACAAAGCTTATTTCTTGATTTTCCTGCAGAATCCAGCATTCGTGCTGTTATTAGTGCCCTTGGAGGTTCTATTGGCGTCACAGCTTTAACAGAGATTGCATCTACACGATTGATCGCAAGCGGTGGCAGTACCGCTGCTGATGTAGATGCGGTAAATGAAGCCGTTCGCCTTGCCTTTTTACCTGGCATTGACAAAATTACTTCCGTACCTTCACTCATATCTTCGAACTCTGCGGCCTTAACCGATTCAAGTGCAGATATTTATGCCGCATATCTTGCCACTTTGGCAAACTTAGCACGTACAGCTACAGCGCCAGCCTTAGAAGTCGTGGCTCAATTATCTGAAGATTTTCAAGATGGCATATTTGATACTGCAGTGGATGGCGTAGCTTTGACCAACCCGCTGTTTGATAACCAGGCAGCTGACTTTAATGCGGTGCTAAATGCAGCACTTGCTAGAACACTAAGCACTTTCGCCAGTGCAGAATTAGCCATTGAGAATTTTGTGAGTGCGATTCCTGATTTTACAGTTGCTGTTGTTGATGACACGGGTAGCGGAACAGATGGGAGCACAGATGGAGGTGCTGACAGTGGTTCTGGGGATGCTTCTGGAGATGCTTCTGGAGATGCTTCGAACAGTGGAGGGGATTCTCCTGTTTTAAATGATGCAGCTAAACTTGTTGCAAGATATGCGGGAGATTACAATTTTGTTATTAGTTCGGTTTTTGAGGGCTCAAGCCAATCAGCCGCATCTACAGGGCGTGCGGCTGGTGATGATCTAAGCTTCACGATATCAAACAAAGGTGTGATTACTCTCAACTTTGATGTGCCCATCATCATCGATGCTAATACTGAGGGAGCGGCGATAACCATAAGAGATCGGCAGCCACTTGGCTCGATCTTTGTTTCCATAGCAAAAGATAATGCCAGTGATTTTTTCTCTTTGTTCTTTAATAGTACAGGTGTCATACAAGCGAGTGTTGGTCAAACTTTAAAACAATCTGACGGTTCCGATGCGAGCTTTACATTTTCTCTTGAATCTAAACTCACTGTAAGTGAACTTACAGTATTCAATGAGTTTGTCAATTTGGGCGAGCTTAATTTGACCCTTTCAAAAAGAAGCGCTACATTTATCCGAGGCTCTACTTACGTTTGTGATCAGATCAAAGTCAAATTTGAAATTCCTTCTGTTCCTACCGTAAAAAAGCTTAATGACTCAGCGACAACAACGAATTTAGCTTTGTTCAGCATTGTAAGTGAACTTGCTTCTAGCGGCTTGACGTCATCTGGATTCCCAACGCATTCGGTTACCATAGAAAGAGCGGCTGATGGAAGCGGTATTATAAATCTTGGCACAACCGTTTATACATTGTCAGCTAATGGTGTCGTCAGCCGTAAAGTTAACAATGATGATATGAGTGAATTTGATCTCTTTACCAATAGGGTTGATGAGGTTAGTGCTTTGGACTGTCCTACACTTAGAAAAATAACCTTTTCTGTAACGGGTTTTGAAGAGTTAGCGGCTACAGATAATTCTACTGGTTTTATAAGATTAATCAGCAATTCAACTAATTTAGGACCGAATAGTGTAAGCCTAAGTTCACAACCGTTTTTCAATGTAAACTTTGGGAGTTTGGCAGACCAAACCACTACGAGCATTCGCTTACCTGTTGGCGCAGTTTTTGACTATGCACTTGCAGATGGATCACCTGAGTTAGAATTCTGCACTCTAAGTGATAGTAGCAAAGGTACAGTTGGTACAGATCCTATTAACATTGTCCTAACGTGTTCTACAACGAAGATTGTGGGCACCGCTGGAGCACCCTTTTGTTTTGGGGGCACGGCCACCCCTCAACTAATCACTACCTTCCCTACCCGAACAGGCGGTGATGGCGATGGCGATTTGACCTTTGTGATTGCCAATGATGGTGCACCTTTTGAAAAGGATGAAGTCGCAAGATTTACCTTTAGCAGTAGCGGCACCTTGTTCATCAATAACGAACAAGTGTCGGATGCACCATATGTATGTCCGGGAAGTTCTGAGATATTGTGGGCAGATGCAAGTCGTAAGAATATCTCTTATGCGCTTTCTTTCATCGATGACTCAAAGTTTAATGAGGTTAATGTCCAGGGCCTGCCATCTAGTTTCTTAGGGCAGTTTCGATCTTTGGATGGAGATCTTCAAGACTTCGCGCTTGATTTGACTACATTGAAAACTGGATCAGATTAGAGACTGTTTACGAACCTTGCTCACAATATATAGGCGCCTAGATTCTCTCTAGGCGTTTGTCTTGATTCTAATATTCGTTAGAGCAGAAGAGGGATCACCGGATGAGTTAATGAGTCAAGTAGTAACCCACTGCAATTTGCGACAATCGGCCACCACTTTCATCATACTTTTCCTACATTCCTAGCCAACTAAAACAGGCATGATAGATCCATTTTAGGACAAATAGATTATGCCGCGTCTTGGTAGGTTATTTATTCTGGGTGGTTGCTATCACATCATGGATCGTAACCTCGAACACCAAAACATCTTTGCTCAAAAATGAGGAAAAACGGATTTTCTAAGTCGATTCTATCCTTCTCGCTTTGAATAAGTATCCATGGACTATATTACTTGTTTCTGTACATCAAAACCCTGCACCAATTCAATTGAGAGAAAAGTTCTCTCTAAGTTAGCCCATCGGGAATGGCGATATTAGTTATGAGGATGACATGTCCCCTCCTCGCCTTGGCAGAAATCAACAGCCTAAGCTGCTGTACATGTAAGAACTAGGTATACTATTGTTTTCCACCAACGCAGCCCACTATGTCAGAAACCAATAGCACACCCTCGTTGTCCCTATCCTTATTTCCGATCATTGCGCTCATTATCATGTTGGGTGGATCTGTCGCCTTGTTTGGTGATTCGACCACTGGGGGCCCGGGTCAAATCGCCCTGATCATCGCGGGGGTGTTCGCAGGTGTTGTCGGCATCCTAAGTGGCCACAGTTGGGCTTATCTTGAAACTGGGGTCGCAGAATCTATCAAACGTGCTATTCCCGCGATATTTATTCTCCTGATGGTGGGCACTTTGATTGGTCTCTGGATGTTCTCTGGGACCATTCCTTTCCTTATCTATTGGGGGCTACAAATCATGGTTCCTGAAATATTTTACGTGGCGACAGTTCTGCTCTGTGCCGTTGTTTCTATCTCAATTGGTAGCTCCTGGACAACCGCAGGCACAGTCGGTTTGGCTTTGATCGGCATCGCCAGCGCCTCTGGCCTTTCCCCTACCATGACAGCAGGCGCCATCATTTCAGGGGCCTATTTTGGTGACAAATTGTCTCCGCTTTCAGACACAACCAATTTGGCAGCAGCGGTAACTGAAACAGAGCTATTTGAACATATTCGCTTCTTACTCTGGACAACCATTCCTGCCTTCGCTATTGCGCTCATTGTTTTTACTTATTTTTCACTGACTTCGGCAGCTGAAATAGACCAAAGTAGAATCACCGAAATTTCTGCCAGTATTGCCCAGTCTTATAATTTGACACCCTGGTTACTCGCACCCTTAATCATGACTCTCGGATTAGCCGCGTCAAAAAACCCGGCCTTTACCTCCCTCCTCCTCGGTGCTGTTACAGCTGCTATTGTGGGCCTTTTAACTCAAACACAATTAATTGAAGCTGAGGGCTTCATCGGCGTTATTAAAAACATTTGGCTAGTCTCAGCCAATGGCTACACGGCCGTCACGGGAAATGAAATGTTGGACTCTCTTCTTTCCAGAGGTGGTATGGACAGCATGCTTAATACGGTTTGGCTGATCATGTCTGCGATGTTTTTTGGCGGCATGATGGAAAAGTCAGGCGCACTTTCCGTTATCGTTAGATATTTATTAATTGGCGTACACACCGGCAGTGCATTAATACGGCGAGCAGGATTGACTTCATTGGCGGCTAATCTCGTCACTTCAGATCAATATCTCGCAATCGCACTTCCTTCTCGTATGTATGCAGACAAATTTTCTGAGATGAATTTGCAATCAAAAAACCTCTCCAGAGCGTTAGAAGATTACGGCACCGTCACATCCGTGCTAATACCGTGGAATACTTGCGGTGCCTTTTTTGCCGCCACCCTTGGAATTGCCACATCAGATTACTTACTGTTTTGCGTCTTTAATCTGGCAAGCCCAATCATTTCCTATATCTATGCGCTTGCCAACTTCAAAATCGAAACCATCACAGCAACAGACGTATAGATTCATTGTCCAGAGCAAAACTAACACAAGGCCCCGTTAATCGTGGCCTCATAAACCTGACGACGCCAATGATATTGGGGATATCTTCTAGTCTTGTCGCCGCGGTATTCGAAACCTACTTGATCGGCCTAATTGGCACAACAGAACTCGCAGCTTATAGTTTTACCTTTCCCCTTATTGGCGCACTCACTGCGTTAATGTTAGGTCTATCTATCGGTCTTTCTTCCGTATTAGCCCGTGCCGTTGGCGGTGGTGATACTAGCCAGATCAAACGCCTAGCAACCGATGGACTCACCCTCATGATTGTCATCATGATCATAGCCGCCATCATTGGCTATCTAACAATCGAACCCTTGTTTAGATTGTTAGGCGCAGATGAGACCACCTTGCCGTTAATCGTGAGCTATATGCGTATCTGGTACATCGGATTGGTTTCTTTGCGCTACCTATGATGGGTGCTAGTGCGCTTCGTGCCACGGGAGATGCCCGCCTTTCAGGAACCATATTGATTGCCGGGGCAGCCATGCAACTAATTCTGGATCCATTACTGATTCTTGGCTTACTGGGCTTCCCAAAGCTGGGCATTGCAGGTGCTGGATGGGCAATGTTAATTTCACGTCTATTATTGTGCTGCTTTGCATTTTATGTTTTGTGTTATCAGAAAAATCTCATCAGTTTGGTACAAACCAATATCAAGACCACAATAGATTCGTGGAAGAAAATTCTCGTGGTAGGGCTCCCCGCTACAACCACCAACTTAATCGGTCCCGTCTCCACTGCTTTCATCGTGAGCCTACTTGCTGAATTTGGCCAGGAAGCTGTTGCTGGATTTGGGATTGCTGCTCGACTAGAGGCTCTATCTATAATCCCTCTATTGGCCCTGTCAGCCAGCATTGGCCCTTTTGTCGGTCAAAACTTTGGTGCAGGTTTGTTGAGTAGAGCGAATGAAGCAATGAAACTATCATTTGTTTGGGTCATGGCATGGGGTCTTTCTGTCGCAGTCATATTTGTCATTTTCCATGACCCATTGGTCAGGCTTTTTGACAACAATGAAAAGGTTATCGAAATTGCTAGCCTTTACTTAATGATAGTGCCCATTAGTTACGGCTTATGGGGTGTTCTTATGGTCGCGAGCGCCACTTTCAACTCATTGGGAAAACCACTTGCCTCAACGACCCTATCTATCATCCGAATGCTTGTCATCTACATACCCTTTGCATACTTGGGGCAATACTTCTTGGGTATACTTGGCATCTTTATCGCAGCCGCTGTTTCCAATGCTTTAAGTGGATTACTCGGGTATCTTTGGAACAGGAAAACCTATGTCTCATCCCTTGAGTATTGATTCCTTAAAACGCCAATACCAAGATAGGCCATCAAAACCGAAACGATTGGATTCAAATAATTCAGGAAGGCATAGGGTGCATATTCAATAACCGCAACATCTAGCGTTGTAGCATAAAATGCACCTGCAGTTGTCCAGGGAATAAGACCCGTTGTTAGCGTCGATCCTTCTTCAACAGTTCTTGAAAGCATATTACGTTTGAGAGCAAGTTCGTCGAAAGACTTTCGATAAAGTTGGCAATTAAGAATAATGCTGATGTAAGCCTCCCCCATCGCCAAGTTACCAAGGAATGATGAACTAATGGTTAGCAAGACGAGAGACCCAACACGCTTAACACGGGTAACTAGGCCAATCAATAAAGCACCCAGGAATCCACCATGAAAGAGGATACCGCCCATAGCCAAGGCCATGATGGACAACAATAAAGTCCAGGCCATCGAACTAATCCCTCCCCTTCCAAGTAAAGCATCAATGTTAGCGATCCCTGTTGTGCCAGCTTGATTCTTCCAGAGGGAATTTAGGACCTCAATAAACTGTGATTGTTGATATACAATGGCAATAACAACCGCCGCTAAAATACTCATGCTCATGCTGACTTGAGCAGCGACTTTTCTTGTGCTCAGACCTAACATCACTAGTAGAGGAATCAATGTAACAAAAGGGTTGAGTTCATAACTGTCTTCTAGCGCAAGTCGTATTTCATCGATTTCTGAATTCGGCAATTGTTGTGTTGAGTATTTCATACCAAAATAGATCATCAATGCCATCACCAGTATAAGGGTGGGCACCGTCGTGTAGAGCATCGATTTAATATGGGCATATAGATCAGTTTCAGCACTCATCGCTGCGAGATTGGTTGTGTCAGATACGGGAGATAATTTGTCGCCGAAAGTTGCACCTGAAATAACCATTCCGGCAACCAGTGGCAAAGGAATATTCATTGCACTACCGATGCCCATAAATACCACACCCAGCGTACCAACAGTGCCCCAGGACGTCCCTGTCAGCACTGACATAAGACAACAGAGTATGAGGCCAACCAATAAAAACGAACCCGGACTGAGCCAGTCCAATCCATAGTAGATCAGTGTTGCTATCGTACCGCTCTGCATAAAGCTCGCTATGATCATGCCGATAAGAATGAAAATATAGAGCGCGGGTAAAGCCTGGCTAATGGCTTTATTCATCATCTCCTGAATTTCTATGTAGGAGAAACCTAATGCAGCAGCATTAAAACCAATCCA
>JAESSY010000121.1 GCA_016763855.1 Pseudomonadales bacterium | reverse complement strand
TCATTGACGCTAATGTTACAGTTGACGATGGTATTACCAGCCCTCGCAACTCTGGCAATTGTGGCAACAGGCGCCAAACCTAACCTGCGCGAAGCAATGACAATCTGTTTCGGTTTAATGCTTTTTTATTGTGTGATCAACTTGTACCAAGGCGTCCTCGCAGGAGAGACTATCAACGCATTCTGGTGGGAACTTTTACCTGGTTTACAGATCAGCTTTGAGGTTGAACCATTAGGAATGCTTTTCGGTTTAATTGCGAGCTTCCTCTGGTTAGTGACGACCATCTACGCCATTGGATATATGCGAAGTCATCACGAAAAAAATCAAACTCGATTTTATGCTTGTTTTGCGCTAGCGATTGCTGCGGTGATGGGGATCGCTTTTGCCGAAAATCTTTTTACGCTATTCATTTTTTACGAAGTGTTAACCCTTTCGACTTACCCGCTAGTGACTCACGCTGGAACCGAAAAAGCAAAAAAAGGCGGGAGAACTTATCTTGGAATTTTACTTGGAACATCAATAGCATTCTTCTTGCTGGCAATCGTTATCACCTGGTTTATTGCGGGTACTTTAGATTTTAAACAAGGGGGGATATTTGACAGTAATATTGATAAAACCTTAGCCGGAGCACTACTTGTTCTGTTTGTTTTTGGTATAGGTAAAGCAGCGATCATGCCTTTTCACCGTTGGTTACCAGCAGCAATGGTCGCGCCAACGCCGGTTAGCGCATTACTTCATGCTGTGGCCGTCGTTAAGGCAGGCGTGTTCACTATCCTTAAAATCTGTGTGTTTATTTTTGGCCTCGATTTGTTGGCCGTTCTTCCTACTACTCAATTCTTACTTTATCTTGCTGGTGCATCAGTATTATTGGCATCATTTGTCGCCATGCGGCAGGACAACTTAAAAGCTAGACTCGCCTATTCGACGGTGAGCCAACTGGGCTATGCCACAATTGGAGCGTTGCTCGCTACATCATCAGGCGTTATCGCAAGTTCGATGCATATTGCCATGCATGCTTTTGGCAAGATCACTTTATTCTTCTGTGCTGGTGCTATTTTAGTCGCTGCGCATAAATCAAAGGTTAGCGAAATGCAGGGTCTCGGTAGACAAATGCCATTTACCATGGCTGCATTTTTTATTGCCACGCTCTGTATTATTGGCTTACCACCCACAGGTGGAACATGGAGTAAATGGTATTTATTAATGAGTACTATTGAAACCGAGCAGTTTATAATTATGGCAGTTTTAATGCTTAGCTCCATGCTCAACATTGCATACTTGTTACCGATATCTTTTCACGCTTTTTTTCCTAATATGTCAACTAAACATGCTCAAGCTACAGAGAACTCCGCAACTAATATCCAAATAAAAGAAGCGCCGCTCGCTTCACTAATTGCAATAGGTATTACCGCTTTAGGCTGTTTGGTTCTCTTTATCTATCCAAATCCTCTTTACGAGTTAGCTGCGGCCGTACTAGAAACGCGAGAGATAACCCATGGTAAATAATTGGGCCACTCATATTTTGTGTAGCACTCGTGTCTCTTTCTTCGGTAAGTCGTCAATTGGAAGTACATACCTTATTCGAACAGTCACTGGCGCGTCGAAAAGTAATCAGGAGAGACGCTATGAGTAATGAAAATGATAAACATTGGCTAGTTAGAGAGAAGACGGTGCGATTGCTTTGGCGCGTTAGTCTAGTGCTTTTGTCGTTGTTGGTTATAGCCGATTTTTTTATTAACGCTCATCCTTACTTCAAGATTGACGGTACCTTTGGCTTCTACGCATGGTTCGGTCTTGTTGTCTGTGTGGGGATGGTACTTTTAGCTAAGGCGCTGGGCGTCTTTTTAAAGCGCAAGGACACTTACTATGATAATGAGTGACTTCCCGCCGGGCCTTGTATTAATTTTTGGCGCTTTACTACTTCCGATCATAGGACAAAAGTTTAGACCGATTCTTACCCTAGGCCTGCCACTGATAACACTTTATTTAATATGGAGTTTGCCTGATGGTTCATTCTCCACTTTTCCACTCTTCGATTATCAACTGGTCTTTATACATAGTGATTCTCTAAGCCGTCTCTTCGCTACGGTTTTTTCCATTATGACATTTGGCGGAAGTTTGTACGCGCTTAAACAGAAAAGTGTTTTGGAGTTAGCTGCAGTCTTTGTATACGCTGGTAGTGCTATTGGCGTTGTGTTTGCCGGAGACCTGATAAGCCTGTTTATATTCTGGGAAATTATGGCAGTGGCATCTACTTTGGTCATACTCTCTGTAGGCAGTAATCGTTCATTCCAGATCTCAATGCGTTATTTTCTCGTCCACGTATTTGGCGGCACATTGTTGTTAGTCGGAATAATTGCCTATATCTTAGATACCGGCTCAACTACATTCACCGCAATGGAGCTAAATTCTTTCGGTACCATCTTTATTTTAATGGGTTTTCTTATTAATGCCGCCGCCCCGCCTCTGTCAGCTTGGTTATCCGATGCCTACCCGGAAGCGTCTTTCAGTGGTGCTGTGTTTCTTTCTGCGTTTACCACAAAAGCGGCTGTGTATGTATTGTTGCGTGGTTTCCCAGGCGCCGAGATTCTCGTTTTTATCGGAATATTTATGATTTTCTACGGGATTATCTACGCGCTATTAGAAAACGATATGCGCCGAATCCTTGCTTACAGTATTGTAAATCAAGTGGGATTTATGTTGACGGGTATCGGGATTGGCACCGAAATGGCGCTGAACGGTGTAGCCGCGCACGCCTTCACGCACATCATTTATAAAGCACTACTGCTGATGTCGGCGGGGTCAGTTCTTTACATGACTGGAAAACGTAAATGCACCGATCTTGGTGGCCTATTTCAAAGTATGCCGCTCACAGCCTTTTGCGGTATTATTGGTGCGCTTTCAATCTCTTCATTTCCATTGACTTCTGGTTTCATCAGCAAGTCAATGATCAGCCAGGCGGCCGCGGATGATAGCTTGATAGCCATCTGGTTCCTCCTGATGGCGGCATCGGCTGGTGTATTTCTTCATGCGGGTATTAAATTCCCCTGGTTTGTGTTTTTCCAAAAAGACTCGGGCTTGCGCCCGCCGGATCCTCCTTGGAGCATGAGACTAGCAATGCTCCTTTTTGCTGGGATTTGCATCGGATTAGGAATATGGCCAGAATATCTATACTCGATGCTACCCTATCCAGTCGCTTATGAACCCTATACCGTGACGCACGTGATCCACATGTTGCAGTTATTGTTGTTCTCAGGCTTTGCTTTTTTCCTTATGTTACCTTTAATGAAGCGAACGCTGACTATTACACTTGATGCCGATTGGTTTTATCGACGTCTTTTCCCCTCGATTTTAAAAAATAGTTCCGCTACGGTTTGGAGAATTGACAAAATGATCCGACTAGCATTCCTTGAAAAGCTCAATGGGGGTTTAATATTTCTTTCAAAGAAAAATAATAGAATGAGTGGATTACTCTCACAAAACTACCCTATTGGTAGTATGGTTTTGTGGGTTGCAGTGATTTTGGCTGCCTATTTGTTTCTTAGCTTTATTCGATAAATTTTACTGGAATCAGAGACCGTCAAGATATATAGAGTTTACAAAGATCACTTTTTTGCTGATTGAAAGGACATCTTTTATTTCTTCCTCCTAGTTTCTTGCGCGTGAGATTTTTTCGATTTGTGCCTGACGTAAAGCCTGGCCCAATTCCTTACCCTGATATTTTGGAATAAGACTTTTCGCGCTTATTGATGTAGCCAATTCATAATAGCTAAGCCAATTGTCACTACAATTTCCGTAAACTCCTTTGGACGTGATCTTTGAGATTAGGTCAAAGAAGTGGTTAATTTTTTTGAAACGATCTGTACGACGAAAAGCGTCAATTCCATACAGCCAGCTGACTATTTCACTGGCATCCAATTTGTCTGATTGCATCCATGTTTCAAAATGTTTTCGAAGTAATGCAAGATCTATTAGTTGCTTTGGGAGCTTTAATCGAGCGCTGATTTTTTTAAGTCTTGTTTTATCGAGATACCAGAAAAGTGCGGCTATGCGTTCTTCTCTGCCATCACTTAGGAATGCGACTTGTTCAAACAAGGTAAATGCATCTTCAGTAAGTTCGGGCCAAAGCCTGGATCCGGCACTGAGGTCATCGAGGACGCGAAAAAACTTAGCTGGTGTTTCGGATTTAAGAGTCTTGTCGATCTCAACATAGATTCTCTCTGCTGCCAGTTCAGCTAAGTCCCCTCGATTCACCATCAGGTGCATGAGATCAAAAGTGTCGGGGTCCAGAACAAATTGCGGAAACCGGGCAGAGAATCGAGCTACTCTTAATATCCGTAAAGGGTCCTCTTCAAAGGCTTTAGAAACATGTTTAAAAATGCCTTTCTTTATGTCTTTGGCACCCCCAAAGGGATCAATTAAATTGCCATTTTGATCTTCTGCAATGGCATTCATTGTAAGATCGCGTCGAGCGAGATCCTGCTCTAGTGTGACTTCGCTGCTCGTATCACATTCAAAGCCCTTATATCCCGCCGCTGTTTTTCTTTCTGTTCTGGCGAGGGCATATTCTTCTTTCGTATGTGGATGGAGGAAAACAGGAAAGTCTTTTCCAACGCGAACATATCCTTGTTTCAGAAGGGCATCTTCGGAACTTCCAACGACCACCCAATCTCGCTCCCTAACAGGAAGGTTTAATAATTTATCGCGAACTGCGCCGCCAACAAGATAAATATCCATGCTCAATGTTATCAGTTATTTGCCGCTGCAACAGAAAAGTACTGCTGGTCTTCAAACCGATAACAGGTTAATTTTCTGCCCCATACGCAACCCGTATCGAGTGCGAGAATGTTTTTTTTTCCTGTAACACCTTCTAAAGCAGCCCAATGTCCAAATAATATCTGCCCAGAACTTTGGCGATCAAATTCGAACCAGGGTTGGTATCCTTCCGGTTGAATTTTGGTTTTATGTTTGAATTCCATCTCACCTGATAATTTGCAATATCGGAGGCGTGTGAGGTAATTGGTTATAACACGCATTCGATTCCAACCGAGAAGCTTGTCCGTCCAAATACTGGGCTCGTTGCCATACATGTTTTTGAAAAAATCGAGATGTGTGTGACTTTTTAATATTTCTTCGACTTCATGAGCATATTTAATAGCTTCTTCGATTGACCAATTGGGCGGTATACCAGCATGGACAAGTGTACTGTCAAATTCTTGCAGGTAGATAATGAGAGATTGCTGTCTCATCCAACCTATTATTTCATTCAGTTCAGATGAATCAAGCATGTCCTGAAAAGTATCTTTTTCTGAAATATTTTGTGTGCCAGTAGCAATAGCAAGAAAATGTAAGTCGTGATTACCTAGTACAACTCGTATGTTTGGTAAAGACATCATGAATTTGAGGGTGTCGAGATTTTTGTTACCTCTATTGATGAGATCCCCAAGGAAGCAAAGTTGATCATTGCTTTGATTAAACTTGATTAGGGATAGGAGTGCCTGAAGTTCATCATAGCAACCTTGGATATCTCCAAATACGTAGGTACTCATAGATTGAGCGTGCTTGTCTTCGCGATGGCAATATAATTTGAAAGACTGAGGTTTTCTGGTCTGGCTCGAGGGTCCAAGCCAAGGGCGATAATATCCTCGGCAGTGACATACCCCTTTAACGCATTTCGAATTGTCTTACGGCGCATGCTGAATGCTTGAATGAGGATCTTTCTTAAGACTTCCGTATCTGTAAAATCATTTTTTTTGTTTTGGGGTGTCAGCCTGACAATGGCGGACATAACTTTTGGTCTAGGGATAAAAGCCTCAGGGGGAACGGTAAAAAGTTTCTCACTCTGACAATAGTATTGACTCATGACTGACAGCCGACCGTAATCTGAATGTGAATGTTCTGCGGTCAATCGGTTGACAACCTCTAATTGCAACATGAAATACATGTCTCTAATGCTGTCGATTTGATTGAATAGTTTAAAAAGTAATGGGGTTGAAATGTTATAGGGCAAGTTACCGACAATTCTAAGGGGCCGTGACCCTTCAATTTGAGAAAAGTCAAATTTGAGCACGTCGGATTCAATGACATTGAGTTGCGGGTGTTTTTCCCTCAGCTCTGATGCGAGATCACGGTCTATTTCAATCACATCGAGCTGGCAGCCAGATTTCAGCAAAAGTGCAGTTAGTGCCCCACGACCTGGCCCAATTTCAATGACGTGATCTTCGGGTTTGGGATTGATGGCATTGACAATTTTTCGGATCAGATTCTGATCATGAAGAAAATTTTGTCCAAATCGCTTTCGGGCACGCATATTATTTTGTGCTCTCAACTGTGTTGATTCTGTGGCGAGACATGTCCGTGGCGATTTTCAGTGCGGTCTGAAGGCTTCCTAAGTCTGCTTTTCCGGTACCAGCAATATCAAGTGCCGTGCCATGATCCACAGAGGTGCGAATGATGGGAAGTCCCAAAGTGATGTTTGTAGACTCTCCAAAACCTTGATATTTCAAAACACTAAGGCCTTGATCGTGATACATCGCTAGAATGATATCTGCGTTTGCAAGATTGCTAGGCGTAAACGCAGTATCCGCAGGCAGTGGGCCAATTGCGTCTATGCCCAGAGCGCGCGCTTGTTCTATGACAGGAATAATGATGTCTATTTCCTCTGTCCCTAAATAACCGCTTTCACCTGCATGGGGATTCAATCCGCAAACATGAATACGAGGATGTTTCATATTGAAATGTTTTTTCAAGTCCGAATCGATAATGCTTATTGTCTTCGAAAGCGATTCGTTTTGAATGGCACCGGGTACGTCCTTTAAAGCGAGGTGGGTTGTCGCAAGTGCTACCCGTAGATTGCGCGATGCCAACATCATGACAACTTTCGATGTTTTTGTTCTTGTTGCGAGCCATTCTGTGTGACCACTAAAGGCGATACCGGCATCATTTATTGTGGACTTCTGGATCGGCCCTGTGACCATTGCCTGACAGATATCTTGTTCACAAAATTGGACAGCTTGTTCTAGACATTCAATAACATAGGAGGCGTTGCGCGGATCTAGAGAACCTGCTTCAACCCTCGTGCAAAGTGGGACCGACCAAACATTGACTTGACCCTCCTTGATATCATGCTTATTCAGCATGATGTGAAATGAGGGAGAATCTATGCCAAGGGTTTTTGCTCTGCGGCTTAATAGTTCAGGATCGGCAATGATGATTAGGGAGGCGTTTTCCCATTCATGCTTGATGCGTGCTTGAGTGAGCATAAGTTGCAGAACAAGATCCGGTCCTATTCCCGCTGGTTCACCGAGGGTGATGGCAAGTCTAATATTATCCATCTTGAGTCCACTTAACTTGGATTAAAATCGACTCTATTCAAATAGCCGAAAAGAATAGGCTATATACGGATTTCGACAAAAGCATCTTCTCGAATTTCACGAAGCCAAGTCTGTAATTCCTCCTCAAATTTTTGGTTTCGCAAGTAATTGTCTGCTTGACCCATTCTATAGCGGTCGCTAAAGTCTTCGATTCTCTTGCCGGTTACTTCTAGAAAATGGTAGCCGTGCTGAGATCTAAAAACGGGAGAAAGCACATTCATTTCTGTATTGTTCATTTGTCCTTCAAATTCAGGGACAAAAGTGCCAGCTATATTCCAGCCTAAGTCACCGCCGCTAAGAGCAGAGCCGGGATCATCTGAGTTTAGTTTTGCAAGCTCTTCAAAATCTCGACCATTCACTATTTCTTGGCGAAGGGATTCTGCGAGATCTTCGGCTTCTTCATCATTGAGTATTTCAGAGATCTTAATCAGAATATGCCGAACCTGAGTTTGGGGGATTTGCCCTTCTGCTTGAGCACCCCTTTTTTGCATGAGTTTGAGAATATGGTAACCACTACCGCTTTTTATGGGCCCACGAATTTCTCCGATTTCCATTTGTGGTGCGATGTCTGTGAACATCGTGGGAAGTTGAACTGCTTTTCTCCATCCGAGATCGCCGAAATCAAGCGCGTCAGGAGCAGCGCTCATCTCAATTGCTTTGGTATTAAAATCAGCACCTTGATTCAAATCGTCAATTAATTTTTCTGCATCTTTTTTGACTTGACGAATTGCTTCAGCGTTCGCGTCAACTGGGAAGGGCAGTAAGATATGAGAAAGCCTGAATTCATCTGCCGTTATGAGCTCTCCCACTTCGGATGATAGGAAGTTTTTAATCTCCTGCTCTGAAACTTGGATTCTTCTACGCATCACGCCCTGTTGCACACGATTGATGGCTAATTCCCGTCGAATCTGATCACGCATATCAACATAGGAGATGCCATCATTTTCAATCTGAAGTCTAAAGTCTGCAAGGCTCAGTCTATTCTGTTGTGCAATGCTTGACATGGCGCCATTGAGTTCTTCATCACTAATCCTGACACCACCCCTTTCGGCCATTTGTAGTTGAAGGCTTTCAATGACGAGACGTTCAACAATTTGTTGATTTAGAATGTCTTCCGGAGGAAGGCTCTGTTGAACAGAGTCTAGCTGAGATTGAACAGCGACCCTCCGTAGTTTGAGTTCAGATTCCAAGATGACATCTTCATCTACCACGGCAATGATTTTGTCCATGATGAGAGTTGAAGCTTGTATCTGAGAGATCGATCCCAAGGCTAGCAGCAGAAATAAAACACGATATGTAGTCATCTATAAACCTATTAAATTTTCTCTTATCCTGTATCCAGGAATTGCATCCTCAAGTAGGGAGTCAATCCGCTTACCTAATGTCGCCAATCCTTTTAATTGAAACTCAAAGAAAATCCCGACATCCGCCGGAGTTTCAACATTTGTTATCGCCAGAAAATTTCCTGGGAAATTAGGGTCGTCAACAATTGATGTGACTGAGCGTGGCTCCTTCAAGAAGCGACGAACCAACAATCTGGATTTCCAACAACAATCATTAAACTCTAGACCCACAAATGACTCGATAGTTCGATTGTCATCCCAACCAAAGTTCCAGCGACCTATCAAGCCCCACTTATTTGCCAAGGGCCAGATAAAGCTCACATCTGATTCTTCTGAGCGATTCAAGAGGTTCGGTGTCCTAAGCTCTGAAGCAGTATAGATGTAATTTACGTTTAGGATCTTACCTTGTCTTTCTCTGTACTTCAGTGAAAATGTCGTTCTATTAGTACGATTTTCTTCAGGCTCCCATTCAAATGATCCAGAAATGGATAACTTGGGGTTAAGAGACAATCGTGCCCTCGTATAGATTGCTGAATGACTAGCTGTAGGATCATCAGCCGCGGTAGGGCGAAAAATAACTTGTCTATCCTTAAGGTAGTAGATTTGGCCGATACTGGCTGAGAAAAACTCTGCACCCGTATTTTCATTGAGAAGACGAGAGGTAATACCCAGGCTGAATTGTCGAGCATCTCCTATCCTGTCGTATCCAACATATCGGTTATATCTGAAAAGGGATGAATACCTAAGGATTGTCGCGGATGCATCGAATTGTGGTAGATCATCTTGCTCGTTGTTTTCTACATAAAGCAGATAGAGCCTGGGTTCTAGAGTCTGCTGAATTTTCGAATCACCCCACTTAAAAAAGCGATCAAAAACCAATCCTGAGTCAATGGAAAATCGTGTGGTGTTCAAGCGAGGGTTTCTTCTCGACCCAGTTACGACGTTGTTCAGATTATAATTTCGATTAATAAGCGCGACGGTGGGTTTGAGAAATCCCCATGCAGATTGAATGGGCCATGATGCACTTATCTCGCTGACGGTTCGTTGACCCGTTGTTGCTAGCACGCCAGTAACGTTATCCGTGTTTTTATCAAAGTGTGTAAAATTAAAATTAGCTTTGAGCTTTACAGGGCCTAATTTTTGAGACCAGTCTGCGCTCAGAGAAGGTAGCTGTTGATACTGTTCGGCCTGCTGGAGATCAAGATTTTGGTATTCTCGAAGGAGTAGTTCAGCATTCCACTTTTGTCCTCGATATTTTATGCGACCAATCTGATCGAGTGCCGGGGTTCTCCGATTACTGAGATTTGAATCGATCCCCGTACTAGACCGTCTCAGTGTACTACCCACATTGCCCCCAATATCATGAAGATAATCGATGTCGGATACAGCGCTATAGTTAACGGAAGTTTTCCAGTTAGAATTCCAACCGCTTTGATGTCGAACATTTATTAGCCATCTGTTTTGTTTTTCAAAATCAGGGAATATTACCCCGGTAGTATTCGTTCCCGCACTGGTAAGGTCTTCGATATTTCTATCGTCATAAACATCGTCTTTTAGGATGAAGCCTGCATTAATTTCGTTTATTGATCCTGAGGTCAGGAATCTAAATTGACCATCGTGGATGAGACCGCGTTTCCAAAGTGATCTTAATGTGTAAGTTGCATCCATATTGGGTGCAAGGTTGAAATAATATGGGATCTCGATATCTGTGCCTCCATCAGAATCATGACCGAGGCCCGGCAGTAAAAACCCCGACAATCGTTTGTCATCCAAGGGAAAGCGAAGGTAGGGTGCGTAAAGTACCGGGATGTCCTGAATTCTTATGGTGACATATCGAGCGGTACCGTAACCAAGCTCTGGTATGAGTTCAATGTCCTTTGCATCCATTGACCATGTATTACTAATTGGGTCACAGCGGGTTAGACTTGCATCATCTAAATACAAATGACCTTCAGCATCTCTGCTTAGCTGCGTAGCTTTCCCACGGAAACTGCTTTGATGCAAAAGGAATGTAGCAGCATCAATGACACCAGACCCATCAAAAATATTGGCGCTAGCATGCTCACCCGTAATCAGTAAGCCCTCTTCACGAATGCTGAGGGGGCCATCGATTTCAGCAATTTGAGTTTCTTCATTTTGAACAACACGGGGTGATCTAATCTCACGGTTTTCACCACCTAGAATGACATTTCCGGTTAATGTGGTTGATTGACCTTCGATGTACACTGCGTTGTCTGCTGTACCGTTGAGTGCTTCATCAGAACGTTGTCCAAGAAAAGGATTCTTATATCGACCACGACAAAAGGGAGGTAGCGCATCGTCGGCCAAATTTTCAATTGACTGCCAGTCAGTTTCTGCTGCGGTGGGATTGCTTTGAGCTAGTACTAGGTTCGTCAGTAGGAATAAAAAAGAGGTGATTAAGACAGCCTTAGAAGCGATTAGACATTTGGATTTGGTTCTATTAAATTTAATGATTAACGCCCAAGGAACAAGATAGTGGATAATAAAGCATTCCACAAATAAGGCATAGGTCATATTTTGCTTGAACAGAGTCAGCCCAGCCATGATTTAGCAGATTCGAATAAAGCCGATCGAAAGCGATTATTGTGTCGTTGGGCGGCTGAAAAACTAAGCCTGCATGGCTTTGAATTGGAAACACCTCTTGAGCTGCTATCTGTTTCAGATGATGCGAGTTTTAGACGGTATTTTAGAGGGAAGAATCTACAATCCAAATTCATTTTTGTAGATGCACCGCCTGAGCAGGAAGATAATGCCTCTTTTGTCAAAGTTGCAAAGTTGATTTCAGCGGCGAATGTACTCGTGCCCGAAGTTATAGAGTTTGATTCAAGCCTTGGCTTTATGATGTTGAGAGATCTTGGCGACACGTTATATTTGGATGTGCTTAAATCTGATGAGGATTATGCCATTTCAAATTTATATCCTGCAGCGTTTGAAGCGCTCCAAAAATTAAGAAGAATAGATTGTCGTACGCTTCCCGCATACGATGAAGTCTTACTGCGATCTGAAATGAGCCTTTTGCCAGAATGGTTGCTGGCGGAGCAATTAGAATGGAAACTCGATAAGACAACAACAAAATTGCTGGCCGATGTCTTTCAATTGATGGTTGAAAATGCCCAGGAACAACCACAGATTTTTGTCCACCGAGATTTTCACAGCCGGAACTTGATGTATAGCGAAGCTAATCTAACGGGTGTTATCGATTTTCAAGATGCGGTGAAAGGACCCATTACTTACGATTTAGTCTCCCTCTTGAAAGACTGTTACTGGTGTTTTCCTAGGGCTCAGGTTTTGGAATGGGTGAAAACCTACTGGCAAGTTCTCGAGCTCGATGTTGAATTTCCTCGGTTTCTTCGCTGGTTTGATCTTACGGGTATGCAGCGCCAAATAAAGTGCGCTGGTATCTTCTGTCGACTGAGTATCAGGGATGGAAAGCCTAGTTACTTATCTGACATTCCGCAGGTCATTCGCTATCTGCTTGAAGTTTGTGAATTGTATGGTGAGCAATATGAAGAATTAATGGCCTTTGGAAAATGGTTGGATCAACAAGTCATACCGCGTATGAAAATAAAAATGGATCTGAATTCAAGTAGCTGATTGCAAATGTGTTATATCTATATGATATTTTGTGTAAGCAGAGATTTAAAACTATAGAGCCTAACTGCAGTTTCTAGGATAATGGTTTCCTTTCTTGCCTACACCTTTGTTAACCGTGAGTAAAATTTTATGATGGATACTCTGTTTCCGCTAGGTATTTCGCAATACCTAATCGGTGGGCTAACAATTGGATTTGCTGTCAGTTTTCTTTTTGTAACCACGGGTTTAATTGGTGGTATGAGTAGCTTTTATAGTAGTACGCTTTCCTTTCTATCCAGTATTCGCTATTTTCAACAAGCCAAGTTTATTAACACAAGAAACTGGCGTTTGGTCTATGCTCTTGGGCTCATTTTGGGTGGTGTAA
Source organism: Pseudomonadales bacterium (assembly GCA_016763855.1). Taxonomy (GTDB): domain Bacteria; phylum Pseudomonadota; class Gammaproteobacteria; order Pseudomonadales; family Azotimanducaceae; genus JAHRVQ01. The sequence goes on along the minus strand of JAESSY010000121.1, from coordinate 22,477 downwards.
TATGGGTGTTTACCGTAGGTGAACCAATACAAACTCAAGTTACCTGGTGGCAATTATCGATTGGCGGGTTCATATCGGGTTATGGTGCGAGGCTGTCAGGGGGCTGTACCTCCGGTCACGGGATATGTGGTCTTGCTTCTTTGCAAGTACCGTCACTTTTGGCGGTCGTTATCTTTATGAGTACAGCGATCATTTCGGCTAATGTTGTGCAATTAATGGGAGGCACGTAGTGAAGCGTTCATCTCATCTTATGGTGTTGATCGCCGGTATCGCTTTTGGGTTTGGTCTTTCCTATTCGTCAATGATACGACCAGAAGTGGTTTTGTCGTTTCTCCGCTTCGAAGATTTTGGTTTACTCTGGGTGCTCGGGTGTGCAAGTGGCGTAACATTAGTCGCCTATCAATTTGTCCCGGCGATCCTAACTAAACCTATACTGGCTAGGGAGTTTGGTAAGCATTCCGCAAGTTTGAGTCGAAATACACTTGTTGGTGCTGCTATTTTTGGTGTTGGTTGGGGCATTGCAGGTGTTTGCCCGGGACCTGTGATTGCGGGTTTAGGTGCTGCTAATTGGCCCCTAGGCATAAGCTTAGTTTCAATATTTGCAGGTGCATATGTACAAGGATTATTTGCGAAATAATCGTTACTTCATCTTCAATCTAGGTGTGAATCAATGAAAGCCATGATACTGGCGGCGGGCAGGGGAGAGCGGATGCTACCTTTGACCAAAAATTCGCCCAAGCCACTGCTTTTGGTACACGGAATACCCTTGATTGAACACAGAATCATTGCACTAAAAAGAGCAGGAATTTGGGATATCGTTATTAATGTTCATTATCTTGGAGAGCAAATTGTTGCCTACCTCGGAGACGGACAGAGATTGGGTGTTGCAATAAAGTACTCGAAAGAGCCTGATTTATTAGAAACGGCGGGAGGAATTAGAAATGCACTTCCCCTTCTGGGTACTGCCCCCTTTCTTGTCGTACCTGCAGATACAATGATGGATATGGACTTTTCTGAGCTTAAGGTATTGCCTCGGGGTAGTGAGGCGCACCTTGTCATGGTAGACAACCCACAGCATAACCCCAATGGAGATTACGCTATTGAGGCAGATGGTAAATTGTCGCTAGTGGGGACTAAATTAACCTATTCTTCTGTTGCATTATTTTCACCGCGGTACTTCTCGGCTCTTGATGCAGGACCACATTTATTAAGGGATCTGTTTCAAGAAAGCATTGGCAAAAAGCAGATATCTGGGGAGTATTTTAATGGTTCTTGGGTAGACATTGGTACGCCTAAGCGACTAAAGGAATTTAACGACTATTCTCGGGCAGGCTCCTAGCTGCTCTTTTCAATCTCCATGCCTCGTACATTGTGGAACAACCATCCGCGAATGCGTCGCGTGAGTTTGTCTTCACCATAAGCCTTGTAATAAAGCGGAAGATGCAAATTCAATTGCTGATACTGATTGAGCTTGTAGCGATTCGCATGAATTTTCCTGTTTTGAAAAGATATTGTTGGGGATTTACTTGTGACAATATCGAGAATGGCGAGAGAAGGGTCAAGTTCCTTCATGCTGGTTAATTCTTTGGTATTGAGTAGTACTAAGCCTTTTACACTTTGGGTATTTCCCTGATCTTGCAGTAAGAAATTACTCACGTTTTTCCAAGCGGATCCTGATGACAAGAGAACAAGATTGAATAGACCGCGTTGTGATTCCATGTATTGGATCGCTATTCTCAAAGCGTTGGTCTCACTGTCTTCCTGGGATTCCTGAAAAACAAGCACAGACCAACCATGCTTAGACAATACCAAGCCCAGATTTTTAGCAATATGATGGTGATAACCACCATGGGTGAGAATGATTCCGCCTTGAGGTAAGCCCGTTTTCTCAAAGAAAAAGCTCGCTGCAAATGACTGAGAACCAGAACCCAGTGTAATTGCTTCATGCTCATCATCGAGGGGCGATGCCAGTGCTGAAGAGAGTACAAACAGGAGTGAAAAGCATTTATAGTTCATGGATATGAGTATAGATCGTTATCAGAGAGCCGTAATTCAGTTAGACTTCATTCTTTTATGGGAAAAGGAGATGTTGTGGAAGCATTGATCGCTCCGTCGATTTTAGCTGCTGACTTTGCTCGTCTTGGGGAAGAGGTCGCCTCCGTGTTGGATGCGGGTGCTGACATCGTGCATTTTGATGTCATGGATAACCACTATGTTCCAAACCTGACGATTGGCCCTATGGTTTGTACAGCCTTAAGGCGTTATGGGATAACCGCCCCTATTGATGTTCATCTGATGGTGAAACCAGTAGACCGAATTATCGGTGATTTTATCGAAGCCGGTGCGAGTTACATTACATTTCATCCTGAAGGTTCAGAGCATATTGAACGCTCACTCGAATTGGTGCGCTCGGGAGGATGTAAAAGTGGTTTGGTATTTAACCCTACAACGCCCTTGAGTTACCTTGATTATGTTATGGATAAGGTTGATATGATTTTAATTATGTCTATCAATCCAGGTTTTGGTGGCCAAAGTTTCATTCCGATAACCTACCAAAAAATACAAGAAGCTAGAGAGCGAATAGACAAGAGTGGGCGAGAAATTCGCCTTGAAATTGATGGTGGTGTAAAAGTCGACAATATTGGGGAAATAGCCGCAGCGGGAGTAGACACATTTGTTGCAGGTTCCGCAATTTTTGGCTCCGATGATTACGCTGATACCATTACCCGGATGAAGGCGGAGATTGCTTCAGTATAAGCTTCGAGCTGAGAGGCTTGGATAGTTGCGTCCATTGCCACTCTCTACTATGCTGTGATCGAAACTTAGGAAAACGATAATTCATGCTTTTATTATTGAGCCCACTTTTAGTTAAAAGATCCGTTCATCCCAGAGAGTCATCACTCTCTGTCTTTTCTTGGCGATGTTAGTTTAGTGCTGTATGCGTCGTCACATTTCGTGACGTAGCCATTTTCTGAACAAACTTAACAAAATGATTATCGCCGGAGACATACAATGAGACCTGAGCAATTTGCAAAATATGCTGCCGAGGGATTCAATCACATACCTGTAACAGAAGAAGTTTTGGCAGACTTGGATACGCCGCTATCAAGTTACATTAAGGCTGCTACGGGGGCCTACAGTTACTTGTTAGAATCAGCAAATCAGGGTGGTGAAAAATGGTCGCGCTATTCCATGGTGGGCTTGCCAGCAAAAAAAATCCTCAAAATCTTTGGGCATCAGGTTATTGTTGAATCTGATGGTATCGAGATAGAGAATATAGAAGTTGAAGATCCCCTGACTTTTGTTGAAGACTTCCAGAAACGATACCGATATCCTCCGCTTGATGATTTGCCCATCTATTCGGGTGGATTAGTGGGGTATTTTGGCTACGATACGGTGCGATATGTCGAGTTAAAAATTAAGGATACTCAGCCGGAAGACACCATTGGAACCCCCGATATTCTATTGATGGTATCTAATGATGTGATGGTTTTTGATAATGTTCGCGGAAAAATTCACCTTATTACTCATGCCAACCCGGAAGATGGAAATGCCTATGAAAATGCCTTAGCCCGTTTAGCCGAAATGAAACAAAGCCTTCAAAATGAGATTCCTGAAGCACTTAGAAAGACAAATAAGGCACCGCCCATTCATGAAGAGGATTTTATATCGAGTTATGGCGAAGAAAAATTTAAGGCAGATGTTAATCGAATCAAGGATTACATTCTTGACGGAGATGTAATGCAAGTTGTCTTGTCCCAGAGAATGTCTGTTACCTTGGAGTCGGATCCCTTGACGCTTTACCGCGCCCTTAGATCATTGAATCCTTCGCCCTACATGTACTATATGAATCTTGACGATTTCCATATTGTGAGTTCTTCACCTGAAATTCTGGCACGGCTAGACAATGGCAAAGTTACGGTTAGACCACTGGCAGGAACGAGGCGACGAGGGTGTGATGAAAAGGAAGACAAGGCGCTAGAAATTGAACTCCTTGCTGATCCAAAAGAAAGGGCGGAGCATTTGATGCTAATTGACTTGGGTCGAAATGATATAGGCCGAGTGTGCCAGGTAGGTTCCGTTAAAGTGAACGAAATGATGGTTGTTGAAAGATATGCTCACGTCATGCACATCGCCTCCAATGTAGAGGGCGTGATTAGATCGGAATATAATGCGATGGACTTGCTAAGGGCAACCTTGCCTGTCGGCACTTTAAGCGGTGCACCAAAGGTTCGTGCACTTGAAATTATTGATGAATTTGAACCTGAGAAGCGTGGAATCTTTGGTGGTGCGGTCGGATATCTGTCCTGGAATGGCAATATGGACACAGCAATTGCGATACGGACAGCGGTCATAAAAGGCGACAAATTATATGTACAAGCCGGTGCCGGTATCGTCGCAGATTCAGTTCCTGATTTAGAATGGAAGGAAACGATTGACAAAGCTCGATCAATTTTTAGAGCAGCTGCAATGGCGGAGAATGCCCTAGGCTTGCAAAATGAAGAAGAAAATCTCCGCCAGTACAATAAGGATCAAGATCGGCCTGTGGTTGGCCAAAAGGGGAGTGTGAAATGATTTTGATGATAGATAACTATGATTCTTTTACCTATAACCTGGTGCAATATTTTGGTGAGCTCGGCCAGGCGGTAAAAGTGTTTAGAAATGATGAAATCACTGTGACTCAGATCGAAACGCTGAACCCCGATATCATCGTCTTGTATCCGGGACCCTGTACGCCCAATGAAGCTGGTATATCTTTGGCCGTGATTGAGTTTTTTGCAGGGAAAATACCATTATTAGGCATCTGTCTTGGACATCAAAGCATGGGCCAAGTTTATGGCGGAAAGATCAAAAGAGCAAGGGAAGTCAGGCATGGTAAGACTTCGCCTATTTTTCACAATGGCCAAGGCGTATTTAGAGATTTGCCTTCTCCCTTTACGGCAACACGATACCACTCTCTCATTATTGAAAACTTACCCGAGTGTTTTGAAGTTAGCGCCTGGACTGAATGCGATGGAAAGGTTGATGAAATAATGGGGATACAGCATAAAGCGTTGGCACTGGAAGGTGTTCAGTTTCACCCTGAAAGTATATTGACTGAACACGGACATGCCTTATTGAACAACTTTCTTAAGCAACACGGTCAGAACATTGACAATGAACTTAGCGATAAGCTTGGCAAAAATAGCCTAGAGGAAGGGCTTCCTTTGACTGATAAGTCGCTGACTGAGATAGGAGAAGCTTAATGGATCTGCCAGCGGCAATAGCCTCTGTACTTGATCTACGTGATCTTAGCAGAGAAGAGATGTTGGACGTGATGCGAGCCATCATGTCTGGTCAGGCAACAGATGCACAGATTGGTGGTTTTCTCATAGGTCTTCGAATGAAAGGCGAAAGTGTTGAGGAGATCATTGCAGCCGCGTCGGTTATGCGAGAGTTGGCTACAAAAGTGAACACATCATCGACGTTTCTTGTGGATACCTGTGGCACGGGCGGCAGTGGTTCCAACAAGTTCAATGTGTCTACAGCGAGTGCTTTCGTCGCAGCAGCTGCGGGCGCAAGAGTGGCCAAGCATGGTAATCGAAGTGCTTCTAGTAAAAGCGGTAGTGCAGATGTGCTAGAAGCGGCAGGCGCAAAAATTCACTTGTCTTCAGATCAAGTCGGCTTATGTATTGATAATGTAGGTGTCGGATTCTTGTTTGCACAGAGCCATCATAGTGCGATGAAGCATGCCATAGGTCCTCGAAAAGAAATGATAGCAAGAACACTGTTTAACTTGTTAGGCCCGCTAACAAATCCTGCCGACGCGAGACGACAACTCATTGGTGTTTATGATAGAAAATGGGTAAGACCCATCGCTGAAGTATTACGAAAACTAGGCAGTGAGCACGTTATCGTTGTTCATTCTGGAGATGGTCTTGATGAGATAAGTATTTCTGATGCCAGTTTTATTGCAGAGTTAAGTGGGGGTGAAATAAATGAATACACGGTATGTCCTGAAGATTTTGGCTTGCAGCGATCACCCTTATCTGAGCTAGTCATTGAAGACAGTAGCAGTAGTTTGCTTATGTTACAAAAGTCACTCGTCGGTACGCATGAGGGGGCAAGGAATATTGTTATGCTCAATGCGGGTGCTGCAATTTATGTTGCGGGTGTTTGTAGCTCTCTCGCAGAGGGAGTCGCTTTAGCCGGTGATGCCATTGATTCTGGAATGGCCGTAGAAAAATTTAAGACCTTCACTCAATTTACACAAAAAGTAAAAGCATAGTATGGTCGCAGATGTGTTAAAAAAAATCGTTGCAAAAAAACAGCTAGAGGTGGCGCTAAGAAAAGAACGTTTGCCTTTGGATCGGCTTAAAGGCCAAGTTTATCTGGCTGATCCCGTTCGCCATTTTAAAAAGGCGCTACTTAAAAAAGTTGAGCACAATCAGGCTGCGGTCATCGCCGAAATCAAGAAGGCCTCTCCTTCTAAAGGTGTTATTCGAGAAAATTTTGATGTAGTAAGCATTGCTCTGAGCTATCAGGAAGCGGGGGCTAGTTGCTTGTCGGTATTGACCGATGTGTCCTTTTTCCAGGGAAGTGATGATTATTTGGTAGCAGCCCGCGCCGCCGTTAAATTACCGGTATTGAGAAAAGATTTCACTATCGATGAATACCAGATATATGAAGCTCGCTCACTTGGCGCAGATTGTATTTTACTCATTGTAAGCATCCTCACCGATCAACAACTCAGTGCCTTTCATAGTCTGGCAAAAGCGCTATCCATGGATGTGCTAGTTGAAGTTCACGATGAAAAAGAATTAATTCGGGCACTTACGATAGGCCCGGACATTTTAGGCATTAATAACCGCAACTTGCGAACTTTTGAGGTGAGTTTGGATACCACGATTATATTGAATAAGCTAATCGAAGAGGAGGTTCTTGTTATTACCGAAAGTGGAATCAATTCCTCTGAAGATGTCCGAAAAATGCTAGATGAAGGGATTTATGGTTTTCTGGTGGGAGAAACCTTTATGCGAGAAAATGACCCTGGGGAGAAATTGTTGAGCCTATTCTCTCTTAGCGAAGCTTCCAGATAGTTAAGGTAAAGATAGTTAGGGTCGAGCGCCGATTACGACCATAGTTTTACCCTTGACCGTAACCAGACCTTGTTCTTCCAATGTCTTAAGTACTCTTCCGACCATTTCTCTTGAGCAACCAACGATTCGTCCTATTTCCTGTCGGGTGATCTTAATTTGCATACCGTCTGGATGCGTCATAGCATCTGGTTCTCCAGCAAGATCCAGTAAACATCTGGCAACACGTCCTGTGACATCAAGGAAGGCTAAGTCACTCACTTTTTGTGTGGTTTTCGTAAGTCGTTCTGCTAACTGGCTAGCGACATTATACAACATGCCACTGTCTCGTTTGCTAATCTCTACAAACTTCACGTAGCTTAACTCAGCCACTTCACATTCAGTTTTTGCTTTGACCCAAGCTGTTCGAGTTCTATTGCCAAACATCGCCATTTCACCAAAAAAGTCTTTTTCGTTAAGATAGGCAACTATGATCTCATGTCCAGATTCATCTTCGACTAAAACGGTGACAGAGCCTTTTGTGATGTAATAAATGGAATCACTTTCATCCCCAGCGTAGATGATAGTGCTACCCTTTGGAAATTTTCTGCGATGGGAAGCAGCTAGAAATTCATCCATTGTTCCAAAATCAAACGCATTGAGCGTAACGCTGACCATATTATTGTTCTATTTCCCGACTATTAAGTGTGTAGAGTACGTCTAGATGAGAGCTAACACAACCTGAGCCGCTTTCGTCGGGTGTCGAGTGACAAAAATACGGACTAGGTGGTAGGTTTTAGCCTTAATAGGTAAGATTGGTCTATAGATTTGTGTGAGAAATAAGTAATGAAAGGAAGTGTTAGTTGGCAAGATGGTGTGTCCTTTATTGCGGAGTCCGAAAGTGGTCATTCAGTTATCATTGATGGCCCAGAGTCTGCCGGTGGACGTAATCTGGGTATTCGGCCTATGGAACTTGTTTTATTAGGGGTAGGTGGATGCACTAGTTTTGACGTAATGTCGATATTGCAGAAGTCTCGCCAGAAAGTGAGCAGTTGTGTAGCAGAGATCGAAGCTGAAAGAGCGGATGATATTCCAAGTGTATTCACAAAAATTCATTTTCATTTTGTAGTAAAAGGCAACAATTTGCGGGAGTCTCTCGTAGAAAGAGCGATTTCACTTTCTTCGGAAAAATACTGTTCAGCATCCATTATGCTCGCAGCCGCTGGCGTCGACATAAGCCACAGTTTTGAGGTTTCAGAAGGTTAAATGACTAACATAACTACTGCGACACATCTCACGAGCGTGACACGCTCACTTGCGATTAATGTATATCAATTCTGGCATGCTAAAAGTGAATTGTCCTTGCAACAATGGTTTGAGAAGCTTGAGGCTGAGCATTCATCAATAAATTTAGCAGACTTTGTCCGTCAATTAGGTGATGAGGTTGGTGCGAAAATTCTCAACTTGTCATCTACCAGTTATGAACCCTTTGGTGCGAGTGCGGCATTGTTGATTGGGCAGGAGCTTGGAAATAATGAACTTCGAGATCAAGCATCTGTCCCAAGAGAACAGAGTCAATTAGCCCACCTAGATGCAAGCCATATCGCTGCTCATACCTACTTTGATGCCAGCGAACATTTTGGGCAATTCAGAATGGAAATTGAGATATCAACCTGTGGTGTCCCTACCCCTAATGCGTTGATTTCCAGTGTTATTAATCACTGTGCTGCAGATTTCGTTCAGATTGATTTTCGAGTAAGAGGAATAAGTTGGTCTGAAGAGGGATTGCCAATGTTAGCGGGTAAAGATTTGAGCGAAGCAGCTTGGGATGTACCTGATTATAACGTATCTGTTTTTACTGAACAAAGAAGTCTCTATTTTGAGTTGGTCAGGAAAACAGCGGACTCAGAAATTCTTGAGTTGATTTGGCAAATGCAAGAGGCTCAGGGTTAAACCCAGTAGGTCGATTTAGTCATCACTTTTGACACGAGGTTCATTAAGGACTTCACGAGGCTGGGGAACTCACTTCCCCCTGCTTCCAGTGCAGTATGCATGTGCTTCTCTTCGTCTATTTTCATCTGTGTGAGGATGGCGCGTGATTTATTATCCTCCTTAGGTAATCTTTCTAGATGTTCTGTAATGTGTTTACAAACCCCGTCTTCAACAGCGGCAACGAATCCCAGATTGATTTTATCTCCCAACAATCCTGTTGTAGCGCCCATAAGAAACGACGAGGCATACCAAAACGGATTAAGATAGCTGACTCGAGAATCTAGTTCATGTAACCTATTTTCACACCAAGACAAGTGATCAGTTTCTTCTTCAGCGGCTTCTCTCATTGAGTTTGCTACGCGACTAGATTGTGCTGTTAGTGCTTGTCCGTGATATAAGGCCTGCGCACATACTTCACCCGTGTGATTTATTCTCATCAGGCCTGCTGAGAGTCGTCGCGCTTCTTGGGTAAGGGGAGTATTTTTGATTGGGATACCCGGAGATAACCTGTCTGTAGAGCCGACAGTTCCGGCAGTTGTACGCAAGGCGCGATCAAAATGGAGAATGAATTTATCTATCATTAGCCGAAACCTATCAAAGGTCTTCCTCCAAGGATGTGGATGTGAATATGAAAAACTGTTTGTCCGCCGTCTTCGTTGCAATTCATAATCAGACGGTATCCCGGCTCACTTAGCCCGTTATCAACTGCAATCTTTTTTGCAGTTAGTAGTATATGGCCTAAAAGTGTCTGATGTGATGTGTCCAAATTATTGATTGTGTTGATATGGATCTTCGGGATAATGAGAGAATGGAAAGGGGCTTGGGGGCTGATGTCCTTAAAGGCAAGAACCTGATCATCCTCGTGCACTATGTCAGCAGGAATTTTTCCATCAATGATTTTGCAGAATAAGCAGTCTGAATTCATATTCATTCTCGTCTCTATATGGTGCTGTTATTTTAGCACATAGGCGGTAAAGCCTTTTTCATTCAAGGTATAAGCTGCGAGTTCAGATCTCTTTCCTCCGTCACAGGCTGTAATATAGACCGCGCCTTCTTTTAGCTTTTTAAGGTTTTTGCGAAGCAAGAGCAAAGGTACGTTAATCGCATTTGCTATTTTATTTTGTTCAAACTCTTTTGGGTTTCTGACATCTAATATATAAGTTTTTGGATCGCCTGCCTGAATCATTTCTTTTACTTCATCCATTGAAACGGATTCGATGACTGGGTGCATCAGTAGGCTTTCAAAATCGGGTTCTGATAGCCGCATCATTTTCCCCTTTGTCATCATCGTAACTGTTGCATTCCTCGGTTCTTCACTAATCAAAGCATCTTGCCCAAAATTATCTCCGGCCTTCAGTTTGACCAGTAGGCTAGTCTTTCCCCCGCTTGTTCTCTCGACTTTGACTCGGCCAGATTGAATTACATAAAAATAATCACCAGATGCACCTTGGCTGATAACGATGTCACCTGCGTCATACTCAATTTCTTCAAATTTCCCAAACAGGGTCTGGATGTTTGCAGGAGGAATAAATTCGAATAGGGGAGAGCTAAGCAAAGTAGACATCCAATCAACCTCTTCCTCCATTTCTGTAGCGTTGCTGATATCATGTCCGGGTAGAGAAAGACCAATATCGGATCGCTTTATGATCAACATTCTAGTGTTTTCTGTGGAAATCGCGGTAAGGCGGTGAGGGTTGTTGTTATCAATGGGAAATTGTGCGGCTTCATCGTCAGCCTTTCTTCCTTTGGCTTCAAACTTTTCATCTAATAAATCTATAGAACCTGAGAGGATCCAATATACGAGATCATCTTCCTCGTCGCGCTTGAATATCATTTTCCCTGATTGAAAAGTTTCTATAGAAGCTTGCTCGAGAATGGATGCGAGATCGGACTCGCCACATTCCTTAAAAGGCGTTAGCGCTTTGATTGTTGTTAGATCTTTACTATCCATTTTGGCCCACTAAAATTGACGCCGTCAGAATTCCCTTGAAAGCAGGGTGTATTGTACAGAATGGAAGCTGCATAACGCAAAATTGTCATGACTAATACTGCGCTCCGATTGTTGGTAATATGTAAGGGGGGTTAGTATCTGGAGTCGGGCCGTTCGAAAAATGCGAGTTTGCTAACCTCAAGTTTTCGTTTTACCGCTTGAGTGTCGGAATGCTCAGTGAAGGGCCCGAGTAAAACAGCGTAGAGTACGCTCCCGTTTTCGAGCTTTTTCTCGACATAAGGCGAAAAACCTAGTTGGTTTAATTCAGTTTGTTGCGACTCGGCGCCAACTAACTTTGAATAAACTCCCATTTGTATCACGGTACCAGGAACTGGCCAGTTTACGTTGGGCAAAGGAAGTGATGTTGGCATGCTTGAAACGGTATTTTGCTCGATGAGTTCTCCGGTTGAGAAGGGCGTTTCAACAGCTTCGGTTTTGTCGGCTGTGGTCAATCGAGCAAACAAAAACATTGCCAAGCTAAGAATTGCTGCAATGATCCATTTTTGTTTTCTAGCCCATATTGAAGGAGGTGCCACAGCGCTTTGTTTTTGGGCTACTTCTGGCGGTAAATCGATTGTTTCATGGAGGGTCGGTATCTGATTTACCTCCATCTCAAGTTGGAGGGGAGACGCTAGTTGAGTGGTCGGTGATTCAATGTGGAAATTTAATCTGCGTTGGGTGTCATTCCCCGTATGCACGCTTCCGCCTACACTCTCGGGTACGTGGGTATCGCTATCAGCTTTCCGAGCAGATTCTGGCGCAGAAATCAGTAATACAGTAATGTTGTCTTTACCGCCTTGTTTTAGTGCTTTGCTAATTAGATTGTCGACTTTCGATTGGTCGCTACCTTCTTCTGAAAGGATGGCTTGAATGGTTTTGTCATCGACACAGTCTGTAAGCCCGTCACTGCAGAGTAGAATTTTCTGATTTGGCAACCACTTGTCGCTGATGCTATCAGCTCTCACGGTTTCTAATTCTTGAACACCTAATGCTCGTGTTACGGCATTTTTCCTAGAGTCAAATGCTGCTTCTTCCGGAGTGATTTCACCTTGTTCTATCAGGTTCTGGACGAGAGAATGATCTACGGTGATTTGTTTCAATTGACCGTCAAAAGAGTATGCCCGTGAATCACCTACCCAAAAAATATTGTACAAACTGCCTTGGGAGAGGAGCAATACCAAAGTTGTTCCCATATTGGTGCCTTGGGCTTCAGTTGCAGCAAATTCTTTAATCTTTTTATGTGCAAGCTCGATAGCCTGGTTTATGCCATGGCCTTCTCTAAGTTGTGATTGCACAGTGTAGGTACTAATAGCGCTCGCGACTTCACCAAATCCCAGGCCGCCCATTCCATCAGCGACGATCCAAAGTTCCTTGCTTGAATCACAAACGTAGCTGTCTTCATTATTGTCTCTCACGTTTCCAACATGAGTGCCTTCGCCATACTGATGCAATTAAAAAGCCCCTGTAACTTTGATAAGTTTATTTGAATGTGGTTGGGTTGCACACCAAAGGACGATTCTGTCCTAATTCGGGACATATTGCTACAATCGGATACGGCAGGCAGAACAACTTTCAAATTATGGGTGAATTTGTAATTCTTGTGAAGGCTTAGTTTCATTTATATACGAAACGGTGGATAATCAAACTCAGGCGCTATATTCTTGGCGTCTTAATTTTTTGTCTTATCTGTAGGACAATTTTCATGGCAAAAGAGAACATTGAAGTCGCGGTACTATTTGCTGACGTTACTGGCAGTACCAAGTTGTATGAATTGCTAGGCGATGAAGCTGCGAATCGTATTATTGGGAAGACTTTGGATATCATGGCAAAGATAGCAACTGCCTACCAAGGTTATGTTATCAAGACAATTGGTGATGAGATCATGTGTCGCTTCACTACTGCTAACGAATGTGTACGTGCCGCGATTGAAATTCAGGAAGAAATATCTGCGGGGATTCAAGGCGAGACTGTTCAAATTTCAATCAAAGCGGGCATGCACTTTGGACCTGCTATTTTGATGGAAGATGGAGATGTATTTGGTGATGCGGTCAATGTCTCAGCCAGAATGGCTGGCATTGCTAAGGGTGCTCAAATAATTACTACCGAGTCTACTATCAGGTTGCTTGATGCAGATTTGCAAGACATGAGTCGTCAATTTGATAAGACTAATGTCAAAGGTAAAGAAGAAGAAATTGTTGTATATCAAGTCGTTTGGGAAACCAGTGACGATGTTACGCGGATTGAGATAACTTCCGATGAAGTCGAGCAAGAAGTAAAATATCTAACACTTGAGTATAACGGTCAAGAAACAAAAATCGCATCAAATGATAATCGCACATTTGTCATTGGTCGAGGCGTGCAAAGCGACTTGCTATGCCAGACTCGCTTGGCTTCAAGAACCCATGTTGTCGTTGAATTTCGCCGCGGTAAATTCTTACTAACAGATCAGAGCTCTAATGGCACATTCGTGAAAACAGATGACGGTGAAACTATTTTTCTTAGAAGGCAAGAGCTCATGTTGTGGGGCTCAGGTCAATTGGCATTAGGAGAAGAAGTCGCCAAGAGTGATGCCGCAGGATTGATCAATTATACCTGCGAGTAATTCTTAAGCCTTTAGCATAGTTTTGTAAATGGTTTCGTAAAAATGCTGTACTCTCCGTAATACTACCCTCAATTAGGACTATGATTTTGTTGTGAAAAGTCGCAATATAGCCCCTTTAGCGTAAAGCAGATTTTATTCGGTATGTCAGATAAAGAGTCAGATTCTGAGGGTGAGCAAACACTGATTCGTCAGGTGCCGAACGATGATAAAACTCGCATTCGCAGTGTCCTTGGTGACCCTGCCGATAGTCAATCAAGTAATTTCGCGGATCAAAGCGCACAAAAAGACCTAAAAAAAGACATAGAAGCTGACGAAACCGTCATCAGAAAACAAGATAAAACTGCAGTAAATCCGTCAATTGCTAGTGGTGATAAACCCCCGTCTAATTCGGCAACTATTCTTCGTCAACCCGAATCATCGAAACAATCTCCTACACCTTCAAAAGCCGCCGCAACGATATTGCGTTCACCAGGAGAGCCTGAGAAAGCCGGCGCTACTATTTTAGCCGAAGGTAGAACTATATTGAACCCCGGTGTGCTGGATGATGCGACCATTATTCCAGGAGGCGATGACGATAGTACTACCATCAACTCTACGGGTGACGATGATTCAACGATTATTGGTGGCGCTGGTGCAGGAAAGATGGACACCACTTATATCGCTGATGTAGGTGATTCTTCTAAATCACGAGGAAACACAGAAGCTGGCCGCCTGCTAAAAAATCGCTTCGTTCTAGAAGAGCGGATTGGTAGTGGTGGAATGGGGGATGTCTATAAGGCATTGGACTTGCGACAGCAAGAAGCAAAAGAGCGAAACCCTTATATTGCCATCAAGATTCTGAATGAAACTTTTGCAAGACACAAAGATGCTTTCATCTCATTGCAGAGAGAAGCTACACGTACTCGTGGTATTCCTCACCCTAACATCATGGGCGTATACGATTTTGACCGTGAAGGTGACACGGTCTTTATGTCAATGGAATTGCTTGATGGTAAACCCCTCGACGATTACCTAAAAGAGCATCCAGAAGGTGTTTCTGTTGAGGATGCCTGGAATATTATCGATGGTATTTGTCAGGGCTTGTCTCGTGCTCATGGAGCAGGGATTGTCCACTCGGACTTTAAGCCAGGTAATATTTATTACACCACTGAAAAGATTGCTAAGGTTTTTGACTTTGGTATCGCACGCGCAGTGCCTACATCTGGTGGTGAAGCGTTAGAGTCTGAAGGTGATGCTACGGTTTTTGATGCGGGCTCTTTAGGCGCGTTAACCCCCACATACGCTAGTCTCGAAATGCTAACAGGCAAGACGCCAACAAAGTCTGATGATGTTTATGCTGTCGCTTTGGTTGCATACGAGCTCTTCACCGGCAAGCACCCCTATAACAGAATTCCTGCAAATAAAGCCCTAGATCAAGGACTGATCCCTGAGCCCGTTCCTTTCTTAAAGAGAAGGCAATGGAAAGCCTTAAAGAAAGCGTTAGAACTGAGAGGTGAAGATAGAACTCAGACAGTTGATGAATTTCATGAAATCATGTTTAGTAAGGATCCGCCTTACTTTACTTATGCTGCTGTCACACTGGTGTTAATGGTATCTGTTGGTTATGGGCTTTATCAGCAATTTAGGGTGCCGGAGGTGTTACCGGATGGATTTGTGGAGTTGGTTCAGGCGTTTACAACGAGTGAATCCGATATCAGAAATCGCTTATCAAATCCGGACTTTAAGTCTGCGACCTTTCGCAATGCATTTTCAAATGCCTTAAATCGTATGATATTGTCTAATAATCAGGCCCACGAACCGCAATGGGCGGAATATTTAGAAGAAGATTGGCAAGCTAATTGGGAAACGCTGCCAGCGCAGCTCATTAATAAGTCGAAAATTGCGATTGCAGATGGTTATTTGGATGCAATTGAAAAAATAAAAAATGACGTTGTTGAGCAGTACTCACAGAATGAGGAAGATATTGTTAAAGAGGCTATACGGCAATTGGAAGAGGCCTCACTTTATCTAGTGGAGGTGAAAAAGGGATTCTCTTTTAGGCAAACAGAGGACCTATCGGAAGAAGCGGAGGGTCTATCGGAAGAAGATAAGCAGCTATTGAGTCAGATGACTGAGCTTAATGAGCGGTTGAACGAGGAAACCTTAACCTTGAGTACTCGTTTAGGCATTAAGAGAGCTTCCCTAGATGAGATTGTTCTGAAAGCGGAGAATGAATTGGCCGCTAGAGAGGCCGCAGCCCTAAAGGCAGAATTTCAACGACATGAAGATGACGCCAAGGATAGATTTAGAGCAGCCTATGTAGAAGGTCAGAATGGGTTCGAGAAAATTTTATTAAGTTGTAAGGGGCAATTGAGTGAGGAAAGTCAAACTGAGCTTGGTGTCATTATTGAAGAGATGAGAACGAATCATCCGAGTCAATTTCAAATTGATAAACCGGGTTATGTCGCTGCCCTTGCTGGATGCATTGGAGATAGAATTGCTTTAAGCGATCCAAAGATGGCGCGGAAGGTGAAGGCGCTTGTGATGACTTACTTACCGGGAGAAGAAGCAATATCAACTATTGAAATATTTGATAAAGATCCATGTGCTCAGCGTAAGTTAGTAGGTCAAGGAAATCGAAATCGTAATTGGTGTTGGGATGAGCTGGCAATTGGGGGTGCGAGTGGGCCCCAGCTCGTCGTTATTCCTTCAAAACTTGGTGAAAATAGCTTAGAAAAGTTTGCCATCAGCCGCATGGAAATTAAGGTAAGTGAATATAATTTGTATTGTAAGGATGCTGGTTGCACTCAAGCGGATGGAGAACCCTCAAACCCTGTGACAAATATATCCTTTGAGCAGGCGAATCAATATGCATCTTGGCTCAGTTCCAAAAGTCTGGGCGTTTATCGTTTACCGACCACATCTGAATGGCTTTATGCGGCTATATCCACGGCTGGCACTATAGATAAGGTCGAATTAGACACAAATATTAATTGCACGGTTGATTCTCGTGGTGTTCGCTTAGGTGATAGATTGGTTAATACACAGTCTGGAAAGCCAAATGATTGGGGTTTGTACAATTTTGTCGGGAATGCGCGAGAATGGGCGACGCAAAAGAGTGAAGAAGGTGACGAACTCTTTGCTCTGGGTGGGGCTCATACTGATGCAAGAAGTGCCTGCAGAATAGATCTAGCCATAACCCATAGCGGAGAGAGTGACAGAGTAACCGGTTTCCGCGTGGTTAGATTGATTGAAGACACTAAGAAACCTTCCTGATCAACGCCATATCGTTGTTTTGGTCACAAATTCCTTACAATATATTCTGACATCCCTGATAGATAAAAACCTCGAAATAAGGTATTTTGTTGCAGATTTCTACTTAAATAAAAACTAAAACAAAATGGCTTTTCCTATCGAATGAAGAATTTGTCACAAAAGGATCTTTGACAAATAAATTCGGCAGTAATTGATCGTCAGGAATTTTTAAAGGTATGCACTTCAGAATGAGAGTAAACATGAATTCATCCCATGTTCGGAGTGTTATTCTGCTTTTTGTATTGCTTTTATCTAGCGGCGCTGCAGAGTTTCCTGAGGTTAAGCCTGGTCAATTTGACCCCTTCGACAGCGAACCTTTCAGAATGCCAGAGTTTGATGAGGCTGCGAAGGATTCACAAGCACCTGAAATAGAGAAGAGCTTTGACACTCTTCCTAGCGTTAGTCAACGCGTCTATAGCGATGACGAGAAGGAAAATCGACTACCCATAGAGCAAATCATAATCGAAGGCGTAATACCTCGCGAGGCGCTCGGAATAACCCAAGAATTGATACAAGATGAGATTAATGCGCGTTTGATTGATGAAATAGCCCGTGATCGTGATATTAATGGATTCACCAAGCGTGACTTAGAGGATATTGGTGGCTTTATACGCAAAATATTGGAACGTGGGGGTATTCGGGGAGGTGTTGACAGGGACGATATTGATGAATTAATTCAAAAGGTTGAGCAATGGGAAGACCAAGAAACCTGGATTACGCTACAGCAATTAGACGCAATCGCGCTAATGGTGACTGAATACTATCGCGAGAGGGGTTTTATTTTGGCGACTGCTTTTATTCCAGAACAAGAAGTGACGAACGGCATCATTAGGATGAACGTTCTAGAAGGCCGATTAGGAGAAGTTGTCGTCTCAAATCAAGAAATTTTTGATGCTTCTGTCATCAGTGCGGCCTTCAACGACGAAATTGGAAAGCCAGTGACCGAACAGGGTATAGAAAGCGCCCTTCGTCGGATCAACGATTTACCTGGCGTGCAAGTTAGGGGATCATTCTCCCCGGGAGATAATGTCGGTGAAACTAGACTGAATCTTGGTGTACTCGCAGAGAAATCTCGTAGTACAAACTTACTCCTTGATAATCACGGCTCAGAAGCAACAGGAATTACACGCCTGTATGCAACCACGGAATGGCTAAATATCGCAAATAAGGGACATCGCCTACAGATCGGAGTATTAAAATCCGAAGGTCCAGATAGTTCGATTTATGGTCTCATAAATTATGAGATGCCAGTTCTGAATAATGGGCGAGGTAAGTTGAAATTGGGCGCAAGTACAAATACATTTTCCGTGTCGGCATCCCAGACCATTCCTGAAATTATTGGTGAGACCAATAACTATTCAATTTCCGGATCATATCAATTTGTCCGAAGCCGTACCTTCAATCTGAGTTTAGAAACAGGATATACCTATAAAGATGTTCTATTCGATGTAGGGGGCATTTCTACACTTTCTACTGATCAGCAAATTGGTGTGTTCAATATCGCGAGCAATTTCACTCAGTTATGGGATGAACAATTGTTATTACTTTCCGGTCGGGTTGGCGTACAGCAGGGCCAGGTCTATTCAGGAGAGTTACAAGACCAATCAACTAATTTCACTAAGACTTTGGCAACTGTTAATTTGCTTAAGCGTTTCAGCTTGGAAAACTGGCTAACAAAAAAAACCAGTTCGTATAATCTGATTTTCAAAGCTAATGTACAATATGCCGAAAAATTTCTCTCGTCCGTTGAGCAGTTTTCCCTCGGTGGGCCGACCGCCGTGCGCGCCTTTGGTGTGAGTGATGTTTCAGTGGATAGCGGAGCTTATGCGGGCTTGGAGCTGTTTTTTGATCTGCCTATTGATGTGATGGGAAAGCTTAGATTGCCACTAGATCCAATAAAACCGTTTCTATTCTATGATTATGCCTATGGTGTTGCTAGGCAGCCCGGAGGAGGAGATGACAAGGATGGGACCATTAAGGGCTATGGATTTGGTCTGCGGGTAAATTGGGCGGATCATGGAACGGCAAATCTAATTTTTGCCACACCAAGATCGGCCAATTTTGAAGATGAATTTAGTGCCGCGGAAGGGAAGTCTCGCGTTTATTTTGATATTAACTATCAAATCCATTGATCAATAAGAATTCTTTAAGCATGAGCGCAAAAACTAACCGCAAGAATATAAAGATAAGGACGCAGTCTCGTCATCGTTTGCGCCCACTTGCATCACACATGATAAGGAAAGGCCTGCTGGCAGGAAGCCTTATTGCAGGGCAATTGCTGCTGGCGCCGTCTGTTTACGCTGGGCCCGAAGGGGGTGTAGTTGTTAGCGGCCAGGGAAGTGTCACGAAGGTCACGGACTTAGACACAACCATATTGCAAGACTCTCAAAACCTTCTGATGAACTTCGACAGCTTCAATCTGACTGCCGACGAAACTGTACTGATTACTCAACCTAATGCCGCCGCCCTTTTTGTTGGGCAAATAATTGGAGGCTCTCCAACCGCTATTTTTGGTTCGATCACGGCAAATGGCCGAGTTGCGCTTGTTAATCCGCGGGGTATTATTTTTGGTAAAACTGCCACGATTAATGCGGCAGGTATTTTTGCTTCTGCGTTAGGTATTAGTGGTGAAGATATAGCAGGCGGTGGCAATGTTAATTTTGAAGCTTCAAGTGGTAATGGTGGTTACGTTATCAATCACGGCGTTATCAATGCTTCTGTTGGCGGCGCGGTATCCTTGTTGGGTGAGACAGTCACTAATACAGGTATCATCATTGCAACATTGGGCCAGGTAAATCTTGCAAGTGGCAGTCGTGCGGTTGTTAATT
Organism: Pseudomonadales bacterium; assembly: GCA_016763855.1. Lineage (GTDB taxonomy): Bacteria > Pseudomonadota > Gammaproteobacteria > Pseudomonadales > Azotimanducaceae > JAHRVQ01. The sequence continues at coordinate 2,716 of JAESSY010000121.1, read as the reverse complement.
TTGGTGCAGATCAATTGATTGGTATTGAAATTACTGAAGAAGTATTGGAGAACAATTTAGGGCTTAAGGCAGCCGTTAGTAATACCGGTGCAATTAATGCTACTGGTGGTACCGTCATGCTGACGAGTTCGGTCAGTAAGAGCCTTTTTGATCACGCTGTAAATAACGAAGGTGTTATCAAAGCTAGAGGCGCGGAATATAAGGACGGTGTTATTCGCTTATTTGGCTCTGGTAGCTCTGTTATAAACACAGGAGTACTAGATACTTCGAGCGATCAGGGTAATGGCGGCGAGATTACCATTAGATCTGATGATGCCGTATTTTTGCCAGCAGGAAGTCGAATTGGCGCAGGTTCTAGTGCCGGTGTCGGGGGGCTAGTTGCAGTCGATGCCAATGGAATATTGCTGGAGGGATCGATAGACGTTTCAGGCGCTGAAGGTGGAGGTGATGTTAGATTATCTGCGCATGAAAGTGTCATTGTTGAGTCGAGCGGCGCGATATTGGCAGATGCCATAGAAAATGGTAGCGGTGGTCATGTTCTACTCTCTGCAAATCAAGTAGATCTGAAGGGTAGTATCTCCGTCAAAGGCGGTATTCAAAGTGGTGATGGCGGTACCGTCACGCTAGAGGCTAATAAAAGTTTAAGCTTCTCTGGGACGATTGATGCAAGCGCGCCTCAAGGAAAAGTTGGATCAGTTAATCTTAATGCCCCCAATATTGAAATAAGTGACAGTGCCCGAGCGGGTATTGTCTCTACAGAAGCATTGCAATCATCGAATGCTAATATAGAAATTAACGCAACGGACAGTGTTGTTGTCTCCGACCTTGATTCAAATCTTCTGGATCTTGGCAGCAATTCCCTCAATGTTAATGTCGATGGTTCAGCTATCAGTGCTGGATTAGCCGATGCCATCACATTTGTTATGGCTGGGGCAGATGACACAATCTCTACCAGTGGCCAGATTACCATTAATGTTTCTGATTCGAGCTTGGATGCAAGTGCACTCATTGATATTGCAGGTACGCTTGAGGTTAAGCCGTTTCCTAAACCTTTACCGAATGATCCGCTGAGTCCTGTCAATACGATTTCGCTCGCTGCGAATAATGGGCGGATTAGAATAAGAGAGTCTGGCCAACTACTCTCATTGTCTAACGGCGATGCCAGTAGAAATGGCAATATTTGGTTGCAGGCGACGGGCTTTGTTGAAGGCAATGAAGCGGGAACAGTTTTATTTAGTGGCGTGGCAGATGTGTCAAGTGATACCGGTGTTGGCGGAACGATTAAAATTCTAGGAGACCGTGTTGGATTGTTAGATGATTCGGTTTTGAATGCTTCTGGTGCCCTTGGCGGTGGTGAAATCCTGGTTGGTGGTAACTATCTAGGTAAGGGTGAAGAATTAAATGCAATCTTCACTTATGTTGGAGAGAGCGTTGTTATCAAGGCCGATGCAAACGACAGTGGTGATGGTGGTAGGGTTATTGTTTGGGCTGACGTGACGACAAAGATCCATGGCAATATTAGCGTCACTGCTGGTATGTTATCAGGAGATGGTGGGTTTGTTGAGACGTCTGGCAAGATTAACCTTGTGGTCTCTGGTGCCGCCGTGGATGCTAGTTCAGAGCAAGGTAGTGCGGGTGAGTGGTTACTAGATCCGCTAAACGTAAACATTGTTGACTCTGAAAATGGTGCTTTATCCCTTGGTATTTTTACTGCGGTAACAGCTGATGTTGGCATTACCCCGCTTGTGATCGAAACGGCCTTGGAGTCAGGGACAAGTGTGACAATAAATACCGGTACCGATGGGGTTGAAGCAGGCACCATTACGGTAACTGACGATATATCCGTTACGCTGGGAACAGCAACACTCACATTAAATGCCGCTGATGACATCATCCTAGTTAGCGGTACTGGGTTTATTAACGCATCCGGTTCGGCAGTACTATCTATTGTGTTAAATGCTAATACTGGCGTGGCAGGCGCGAATAATGATGGTGATTTAGTTGCCGGTAGTATCGACATCAATGCGGCGATTGATACGAATGGTGGGTCATTTCTGAGTACAGGAGTCAATTTCGATAATACTGGCGGATTAATTACAACAGGCGCTGGGACGCTCACAATTACACAAACGGGTACAGCGAATATTAATGCTGCCCTCACAACTACAAATTCCACGATTACAATTGCCGCAGCCACGGTTACTGTTGCTTCTTTGGGAAACGTTGATGCGGGTACGGCGATAATCGACATCGATTCGTCTACCAATGCAATCGACATTCAATCAGGTGCAATCCTGAACGCAGACACCATTCAAATAACAGCCCAAACAAACCTTATCATCGCAGGATCGTTGATTGAAAATACCTCAACTATAGGTACGTTTAATCTTGATTTCGGCCAAAGTAATGCGGGTAGCCAAGCAGATTTGTCAGCTGCAACGCTTACCTATGCGGCCAACACGGTGAGGACCATTGATGGGGGTACTGGAGCGGACACTCTTGTTGGGAGTAGTGCAGGAGAAACCTTTGTTATCACAGGAGCCAATCAGGGCACTATTTCGGGTGGAAATGTAAATTTTGCAGGCATAGAGAACCTAACCGGCGGTGCTGGGAGTGACACTTTTACCATCGTGAGTGGCGGTAGCCTAACGGGTTCAATCGTCGGTGGTGGAACAGGCACAGATAGCTTGACCTTTGATGATGATGGTCAGACGAT
>JAESSY010000120.1 GCA_016763855.1 Pseudomonadales bacterium | reverse complement strand
TACCGATGCAACCAATGCCTCCCGAACACTATTGTTTAATATTCACACTCAACAATGGGATGAAGAACTCCTAGAAAAATTCGACATCCCCAGATGCCTTCTACCTGAAGTGCTAGATTCCAGTGCAGACTTTGGTCATTGCGATATGGCGCTATTTGGTGCGGAAATCCCCATTGCTGGCATGGCGGGTGATCAACACTGTGCCTTGTTTGGTCAAGGCTGTTTCGATGCGGGTATGTTGAAGAGTACTTATGGTACAGGATGTTTTGCTGTGCTGAACACGGGGCCGGTTGCTATCCAGTCAGAGAACAAACTGCTGACAACAATCGCCTATCGCCTGGACGGAGAAGTCACTTATGCTCTAGAAGGCAGCATATTTATAGCCGGTGCCGCAGTGCAATGGCTGCGGGATGGTCTCAAATTGATTAGCCATGCTTCTGAAACTGAAGCAATAGCCATCGAGACAAAAGACAGCAAAGGCGTTTATCTCGTGCCCGCTTTTACGGGTTTAGGTGCACCCTATTGGGATGCCGATGCTCGGGGCGCATTGATAGGCTTAACGCGAGACTCTGGCTCAAATGAAATTGTTGTCGCGACTTTGCAATCAGTTTGTTATCAAACAAGGGATTTATTACAAGCGATGTCTGATGATGGTCTGGTCACAAAACAGCTTCGAGTGGATGGTGGCATGGTAGCTAATAATTGGTTGTGCCAATCCTTGGCGGATGTGTTAAAGGTAAAAGTTGATAGACCCTGCGTCACAGAAACAACTGCATTAGGAGCCTGCTTTTTGGCTGGTTTAGGTGTGGGTATTTTTACTTCCCTGGATGATTTGAAAGAGAAATGGCAATTAGATAAGCAGTTTAATCCTGAGCTAGATGACGCGGTTTCAGATAGTCGATATCAAGGTTGGCTTAAAGCGGTTCAGCGGGTTAGGACGGTATAGTGCAGAAAGGAGTAGTGCAAAAAAGAGTAGTATTGAAAAAAGTTGCGTTGACAAAATTTAGTACCAGTTCAGCGATTGCTGTCGTAATTGCCAATATGGTGGGGACTGGTGTTTTCACAAGTTTGGGTTACCAACTTGTGGATATTAAGTCTGTATTTGTTTTGCTCCTCTTATGGTTTGTTGGTGGTATTACCGCCCTTTGTGGCGCATTGACTTACGCTGAATTATCTTCCGCCTTGCCTCGCTCCGGGGGAGAGTATAATTTTTTAGGTCAGATATATCATCCATCCTTTGGCTTTGTTTCTGGGTGGGTATCTGCAACAGTTGGTTTTGGCGCGCCAACGGCCCTCGCAGCTATGACCTTTGCAGCTTATTTATCGGCTGCATTGGGTGACAGCTATGAAATTAATCGCGAACTGGCGGCAGTAGGGTTGGTGATTGTTGTAACGATAACCCATGGTATAAGTCATCAAGCCAGTAGTGGCTTTCAACGTTGGTTTACCTTTCTGAAAATCGCTTTGATTGTTTTATTCAGTTTGGTAGTGGTTATTTATGCAGAGCCCCGTACTCAAATTTCAATAATGCCAGCAGAAGGTGACTTAGATTTGATATTCGGAAGTGCCTTTGCGATTTCCCTTATCTATGTCAGTTATGCTTATACGGGTTGGAATGCCGCAACTTATATCACCAGTGAAGTAGAAGACCCTCAAAAAAATATGCCACGGATTCTATTTCTGAGTACCTTAGTCGTGATGGTTCTGTATCTACTACTCAACTTTGTTTTTTTATATGCAGCACCGATGTCCTTATTAGAGGGAAATATTGAGATTGGTGTTATCGTTGCGGAATCAACATTTGGTTCTACTGGTGCATTAGTGATGGGTTTTGTTCTGTCAATGATGTTGATCTCAACAGTCAGTGCAATGATATTGGCGGGCCCGAGAGTGCTACAGGTGATAGGTGAAGACTTTAAAGCGTTTGGTTTCTTGTCTAAGAAAAATAGAAATGGAATCCCGGCTCGGGCAATCTATTTTCAATCTACACTAACGATTATTTTTATTCTCACAGCTTCCTTTGAATCTGTGCTTGTGTTTGCTGGTTTTATTATGGGTATTAATTCACTGCTTACCGTGATGGGTGTCTTCGTTTTACGTTGCAATAGCCCACAAGAAGCTAATCCGTCCAATCGGTACAGAACCTGGGGCTATCCTTTTACGCCTCTAGTCTTCATCGCCATAACCTTATGGACGCTTACCTTTATATTAATCAATCGACCTATTGAAGCAGGGGTGGGTTTGGCCATTGTCGCGGCTGGTCTTATTGTTTATTTTTTAAGTGAGCGCTTTCAAAATCAAGAGCAGAGATCGGGAGCGAGTGAATATGAATAAATTATCTTTCGTGGTCTTAGTACTAATGCTTTTTCTAACGATAAGCATCAAGGCGGATCTAACGAATATTGAAAGTCGTATTGCAGCAATTGCTGAGGCAGAGAAGGAAGTTGCCATTCAACTCCTTGAGACGGTCGTTAATATTAACAGCGGCACAATGAACCATCCTGGCGTGAAAAAAGTAGCTGATGTTTTTGAGAAAGAATTTCTCGCATTAGGAATGAAGACGTCATGGTTCGACATGAAGGAAGTCAATCGCTCAGGTCATTTGTTTGCAGAAACGAGATTAGCAGGGGATTCTTCGGCAAAGGGTAAATGCATTTTGTTAGTAGGGCATCTGGATACTGTGTTTGAAGAAGACAGTGACTTTCAGGTATTTAAACGTAAAGGTGATCTTGCCCATGGCCCCGGTGTTAATGACATGAAAGGCGGGGATGTTGTCATTATTCAGGCATTAAAAGCGCTTCAGGCCGTGGACGAGTTGCAAAACAAAAAGATCATTGTGGCCTTGATGGGAGATGAGGAGAAATCCGGTAGCCCTAATCCATTTCCAGAGGTCATTTAGTTGCTGCCGCCAAGCGTTGTGATATTGCTTTGGGCTTTGAGATTGCGACCAGCTTAACGGATGTCACGGTTGCTCGTCGTGGCTCAAGCTCTTGGTTTCTCGAAGTGACAGGAAAACCCGGTCATTCTGCAGGTATTTTCCGCGAAGCGTCGGGTAGTGGGGCAATATTTGAGGTTGCTAGGATCCTAAACAGTTTCCATGAAAAGTTACGTGGGGAAGAATTCCTGACATTTAATCCCGGTACGATTCTTGGGGGGACTGATGTCGAATATGATCCCGCACAAAACAAGGGAGCTGTTTTTGGAAAAACCAATGTGATTGCTCAAAAAGTAGTGGTTCACGGTGGTTTAAGAACAATTTCTCCCGAGCAAGAAAGTCATGCCCGAATGAAGATGAGGGCTCTGGCTGAAAACAATCATCACAATCAAACCTCTGCAAAAATTACCTTTATCGATGGATATCCTTCTATGCCGATGACAGAAGGGAATTTGGCAATAATGGGCCATCTCAATGATGTTAGCGTTGATTTGGGATATGGTGAAATCCATCCCTATGATCCAGGGAAAAGAGGCGCTGCGGATGTTTCATTTATTGCCGCCTATGTTGATGTCATTGATGGTATTGGCGCTGAGGGAATGGGTGCTCATACGCCGGATGAGAGCATTGACCTTAGTACTCTGCCTTTACTGATTCAAAGAGCGGCGATTCTCATTCATCGTTTGAGTCAGGTCGATAAGATATAACCGAGCTTAATCAGAAGTTCAGCGGTAATCAGGGCTGAGCTCACTGACGAAATGAATTGAAATTGCGGCGAAAAAATAAAGTATCAAAAAGGTCTTAAATGCGATGTCGTAGTTGCCTGTCGTATCAAAGATATACCCCGCAAATGGAATCCCCGCAATCATAATAGGCATCATCGCAGGTCGCATCAGCCCCATCATAAATCCAAACCCCGCTTGCCCGAAACGTGAAGAAACTATCGACCCGTGAATAGGTACGATGCCGCCCATACCGAAACCAAAAATCGCTGATCCAATAAGGAGAGAATTATATGTGTCAGCAGATAAAAGCATTAATTGACCGGTAAACTGGAATACAATTGCGAGCCAGATTGCCCGTTTTGCATTGTATTTATCCGTGATCCAGCCGTAGACTACCTTTCCAATTACCCCAGCGCCTGCGCCAAATGAAAGCACGGGTGCGGCTTCTGTCAGCGTGAAACCCAAGTCAGTTACCCTCGGCACCATGTGTGTGAGGGTTGCTCCCATGCAACAAAACAACAAACCAAATGTGATAACGATAAGCCAAAAATCTTTGTTTCGTATTGCATCTTTAGTGCGCCATCGGCCTTCTACGCTCGACGCCAGAGAAAATGATGGACTGGCTGACATCTTGTTGTCTGCGAACAATCCCAAATCAGAGGGGAGATCAATGACGTATCGAATGACAATGGGCATGACAAAGGCGAAGGAGACCACGCCAAATACTAGGAAACCGGTTCGCCAACCGTAGGTATCGATCAGCGCCGCAGACAGAATAGGCATAATTACGCCAGAGAGTGAAATTCCCATTGTTGCAATACCAAGCGCGACACCGCGTTTTGCGATAAACCAGTTTGTGACTAATTTGGCCGTGGGTAATCCGCCCATCGCTGCCGAACCCACCGCGATGAGTGTTCCCAGAATGAGATAAAGTTGCCACTGACTATTGATAAATGAAAGTAGGAAGAAACCCAGGCTCATATTCACGCAACCAAATAACATTACATTCTTGATAGGGTATTTATCCAGAGCGCGCCCCAAACTGGGTGCGATCAAAGCGCCGACAATATTGACCAGGGTGATGCCAATTGATACATCAAGACGAGAACCGCCAAACTCGATAGCAAGTGCTTTAAAGAAGACACCATAAGAATAGAAAAAGAAACCCACGGCAATAAAATCGACAAAAAAAGCGACACCGATAATTTTCCATCCGTAGTAAATTTTTTTCTTCGGAGCCTGCAAGATAAAACCTGAATTCAAATGAGGGCAGAGCCTATCATTTCATCGAAAGTGAAGTAAAATTGATTATCCTAGAAACCGCACTCGACAGCGATTTTTAGGATTATAGCTTAAGGAGCGAGTAGCAAGTGAAATCCAGACTTGATTTAGATGAAAAAATAGAAAGACTATTTTCAACATTGACCCAAGTAGGGGAAGTGGGTATTGAACCTGGGATGGTAAATCAAGCTCTCTCGAAATTGGAAAAGTCTGGGTTAGAGAAAGTGCCTGCATTTCTTCGAGCCTTGCTAGTAACAGATGGCACCGTCACCATGGCTTTGGAAGCTTATTTCTCAGAGAGCATTTGTATCAACACCCTCCGTCAAGGTCGATTAGCTATCCCTCATTCTTTATCTGCACTCGAAATGGCTAAGCATGAAGAATGTTTCTTTAGAGAGGTAGAATTGCTCGGAGCTGAAAGCGGTACCTGTTATGGACATGCTAGTTCGATACTCAATAAAAAAGCCATTGATGATGATCTTTTTGAGCAACTGGTTGACGAGACTGTTGGTATCGGCGTGATTTTAAGGAATGTTGCGAAAGGCAGCTTTCGAGAGGTCCTTGATGTGGGGACAGGGAATGTCATGGTTGAGAGTGATCTTTACAGAACCTATCGAGTGACCATTAATAGTTTACCGGCCATCCTCATTACCGAAGAGTTTTCCAGAGCTGTGTATATTTGAGGGCTTAGCGGGCATCGTAAATAATTTTTCCGCCGACGATTGTCATGAGTACTTGAGTGTTTAGTAACTGATTGTCTGGAACGGTGACTAAGTCCTGGCTAAATACAGTGAAGTCTGCGAGTTTCCCTGCTTCAATTGATCCTTTAATACCTTCTTCAAAAGCGCCGTAAGCTGCATTCAATGTATAGGTTTTCAGCGCCTCTAATCGCTTCAATTTCTGGTCCGGTTCAAACCCGCCATCGGGTGTGCCAGCTAGAGTTTGCCGTGTAACCAGGGCGTAAAAGGAGGCAATGGGGTTGATAGGCTCAACGGGAACATCCGTTCCATTGATTACCATGGCGCCGCTGTCAATTAATGATCTCCACATATAGGCGCCTTCTTCTATCCGTTTTTTCCCGAGGCGATCAATGGCCCAAGGTCTGTCGGAGCTCATATGTATACCTTGAATTGACGCGATGACACCCAACTCTGAAAACCGAGGAATGTCCAAGGGATCAATGTGCTGAGAATGTTCAATACGAAACCGTACTCCCTGATTTCTATGTTCAAAAATACGATCAAAAATATTGAGTACTTCCCGATTACCCTTGTCTCCTATGGCGTGAATTCCGATTTGAAAATTGTGTTCAAATGCCTCCCGTGACACTTTCTCCATATACTTAATAGACATAGTCGGTAGGCCCACATACTCCGCGCGATCTGAGTAACTATCGAGCAGCCAAGCGCCCCGTGAACCGAGGGCTCCATCAGCCACTAATTTGATGGCGCGAATCGTAAGAAAATTGTTGCCCAGACCTATTTCCGGCCCCCTTCGATACCAGTCTAATAACAATTCCTGATCCGAGCCATTGAGCATGACCCAAAAACGGCTTGTGAGTTTGTCCTTCTGAAGAAAATGTTTAAATAAGGCGATATCAACTTTCCCTGCTCCTGCATCCTGAAAACTAGTGATGCCCCATTTGGCCATTTCCGCCAGAGCGAGTGTTAACGCTCGAGCACGTTCCGAATCACTTGGCAGCGGCACGTGCTTTTTAATAAGTGTTTTTGCGATTTCATTAAAGACACCGGTTGGTTTCAATTGAGCATCTTTGATCACTTCGCCATCACCACCGAACTCGGTTTCAGAATTAATTCCCGCAACCTTCATTGCTGCTTCATTCGCCATTGCAGCGTGGCCGCTAGCGTGAACAAGGTAGACGGGATTGTTAGGTGAGACTGCGCTTAACTTTTCGTGGGTCTGAAAACCTTTCACCATGTGTTCAGGTTGAGGGGCCCATTTGCTCTGATGCCAACCTCTGCCTTGGATCC
>JAESSY010000119.1 GCA_016763855.1 Pseudomonadales bacterium | reverse complement strand
TTACACCACGATCCGGGCAAAAAGGGTTCCAGCCGCCGGCGCAAATTTCCTCCGCACCTTACGAGATGACGGTGTCGAATATATCGAAGTTCGACTTCTGGATGTCAACCCGTACCTCCCTTTAGGTGTTGATGCAACCACCATGCGCTTCCTCGACATTTTACTGCTTCATTGTCTATTAAGTGAAAGCCCCATACATGAAGGACCTCTCTGCCGGTCTGTAGATGAAAATGTAGTTGAAGTTGTTAGCAACGGTCGAGATACCAGCACCATGCTAAGCGACAATGGCGAAGCAAAGTCTATTCATCAATGGGGAAAAGAAATTCTAGATCAGTTAAAGCTCATTGCCGCCTATCTTGATGAAGAGGAAGGTTCTGAGCATCATCAAAAGGCCATCAGTGCCCAGCTTGATAAAATTGAAGATTCAAGCTTAACCCCGAGTGGAAAAATTCTTGCTGACATGGGATCTCAATCCATTCCCTTTTTCCGGTTTTCGATGAATCAATCTTTAAAACATAAAGAATACTTTTTGAATCAAGCATTATCCGAAAAAGAGCGGTCTCATTTCGATGCCATTGCTGCAAAATCAATCAAGGATCAGATGATTATTGAGGAGCAGGAGGATATACCCTTTGAGACTTACCTCAAAAACCTAAACCACGAATATCAGAAGCTGATTTAGGTGCCAATCCGAGAATAGACCAATTGAATCACCTCGCTCATTTTTTCTTATCTTCAACCCACCCTGAATTAATGATAGGAGGCTTTCTAGGTGACTTTGTTAAGGGCCAATTAAGAGACCAATATCAACCTGCAATCATCTCTGGCATACGTCTGCATCGCGCTATAGACGTTTATACCGACCAACACCCTATCGTCAAATGTAGCCATAGCCGCTTTAACCAGGAGTTTCGCCGTTTTGCACCGATTATCTGTGACATTGTCTATGATCACTTTCTGGCCAGCCAATGGCCCACTTATTCCAGCGATAGTCTTGAAGGCTTTAGCGCGCATTGTTACGAGACAGTGCTGAACGCAAAGATACCGGAAAAAGCAAGAAACACCCTTAAGCGAATGCAGAATCACAATGCATTAGCATCATACGCCAACGAAGAATTTATCAAGCACGCCTTGATCAACATCTCAGGACGACTAAAGAGAGACAATCCACTTACTAGAGGGTTTGGCAGCTATGAGGAGATTCGAGAGCCACTGAATGAAGATTTTGGCGCATTTATGCCAGAGCTAATCGCATTCGTCGAAGCTTGGCAGACGACGCATTTCAGCGCTGAATAATAAACGACCCAAAAAGAAGATCTTGAATCAAGGGCTCTCCCTCTTCTCTATCGAGCACCTTATTGACGGCTTCCAAGGCCATTGAACGGATTTCCTCCCGGCCTCCCGAAGCATCGATTAAATCTTCATCACAGGCAGAAAAAAGTGTTATTAGTGCATCCAAAAGTGCGGGCATATGATGATTAATCGCTTCTATTGCGCTTGCACTCTGAAGCCGAACTTGAACAACAACTTTCATGTACTTCAATCGGCTCAAGCTGGGTTCGCCATAATTAACAACCATGCCTTTTGACAATTTGACATAAACAGCTGTCTTGCCTTCATCACTCTCGGCCCAACTAAAAGAAGCTGAGGCGAGAAGAAGAAGAAATACACTGAATAGGTTGAACTGTTTCATAACTGCCTTTTAAAAAAGATCATGCTTAACTTTTTCATCTCAATTAATACATAATAGACCAGTTCACAAACTTCGATGACGAATACCATGATGCAATTGATTCCACCTTCTCGCATGATTTCCCTGCTTGTTTTTTTAGGCTGCTTTGGTCTTATCGCTGCGGCACTCTATATGGAGCATGTCATGATGCTCGACCCTTGCCCCTTATGTATTTTCCAAAGGGTCATGGTGATCGCAACAGGCATCATTGCATTAATCGCAGCCATTCACGGCCCACAAATGAGAGGGATTCAAATTTACGGTGGGCTGGTAATATTGAGCGCTTCTATAGGAGGCGCCATCTCTACACGCCAGCTATGGTTGCAAAGTTTACCCGCAGATCAAGTGCCTGCCTGTGGCGCTAGTCTTGATTACTTACTCGATGTTTTCCCGTTGGTTGAAGTACTAACAATGGTCCTAACCGGAGACGGCACCTGCGCAGAAGTGGTCTTGCGAGTTCTTGGGCTCAGCATTCCAGGCTGGACACTTGTCGGTTTTATTATCCTGGCAGCCATCGGTTTATTTCAAATTCTAAGACCAAAATCCTAAATCCAACTTGCCGAAATCAACAATCTAAACTAGTCTTTTTTTAAGGGAAAATTTTATTAGAAAAGGAAGTCGATCATATGTTAGGACAGGCGCAAAGCTCAGCAGAGCAATGGGATGCTGTAAACAATATTATCAACACTTGGTTAGCTGAACGACAAGAACTATTACGCATTTATTGTTCGCTGACTGCGAAAGAGACAGAGAAAGAATTTAACAAAGTCGAGTTTTCTCACAAGCTAGAAAATTTTTGCGAAGTGCTGGTCGACTATCTCAGCGCAGGACATTTTGAAGTTTTTGCAGGGCTTGAAAATGAAGCCCGATGTTTTGATGCCAGAGGCTTAAAGCTGGTTAAAGCAATCTACCCCTACTTGGAACAATCCACCGAAATCGCACTTTGGTTCAATGATCGATGTGATCAATTGCAACATAGCAATGCCGGAACTGAGCAAATTCGATCCGAACTTTCTTATCTAGGTGAATCGATTACTGATCGTTTTGAACTGGAAGACCAATTGATTGAATATGTTCATCGCGCTAATGCAACCGTGCTTCAAGAACACTAAAAAAATATCCAATCGAGCGTCTGCGGCATGAGGATTCAGTGGTCTACATTGTGCCTTATATTGCTGACGGCCTGTTCAGATACCGTTCCCACAGAACAAGCCTTTCAACTCGCCGAGCGCGGTATTATTTCTGCGTCTTTGACAGAAAATGGCGAGCTGGCCTTTGTCGGATCATTTGGCGAGGGCGGTGGCCTTTGGAGAATGACAGACCATGAACGCCTCTTTAACTGGAACCATTCAAAGAATGAACGAACCAGCATAAGTGCCTCCGCATTCTCAGAAGACGGGCAGTTCGCCGTGACGACTGCCGATCGAGAGATGGTGCTATGGAATGCTTCAACTGGACAGCCAGTTCGATTCTGGCGCAGCCCATCCAAAATTACGTCAATCGATATTGCTCGACAGTATGTGCTTATCGGTCAAGCTAACAATAACGCAGTGGTTTTCGATACTATTAAGGGCGGCATTATTGGCAGTTTGCAACACAGCGATATTGTTAGCGGGGTTTCGTTAGATGATGCCGCCAAATTCGCCCTGACGGGATCACATGACGGAGCAGTAAGATATTGGTCTCTTGATAACGGAGCTGAAATTTATACTTGGCCCCACCGAACACCAATAGAATTGGTTCAGCTTTCACAAAATGGCCGATATGCTTTGTCCGCTGCCTACCAGGGTGAGGTAAGGTTGTGGGACACGAGGAGCGGCGAACTCATTAAAGAGCTTTATCACAAAAACCCGGGTATTATCAGCGCACGCTTTAGTCAAAACCAATTGCTCCTCGGGACATCACGGGAAAAAGTGATTCTGTGGGACTTAGTAGATTATAAGAAAATTCGGACCTGGAAAATTCCAAACGCCGGGCCCTGGCACAAAGCTGCTGTTATTAGCGTCGCTTTTAGTAAACATCCAGACGGTTATCGAATAATTGCTTCAGATGGCATTAGCTATGAACTTGGCCAGCTCTGATTTGTTGCGATTTCTTACGATTAGTTGTTGCCATCCATTATCTTATCCAAGTCCTGCTTCCGCTGATCTACGGTATCTTGAAGATTATTAACCGTATCCATCATTTCACCAATTTTATCTGGCGCGACGGTTGTCAACCCAGTTGGAAGGGATGAAAAATCGGCTTTCTTTGTTGTCCTTTCAGCGTTTCTGACTTTTGCAGGAAGAATATCGACAGCGGGCATAATATTGATATCTCCATCCAACTCCATCACATCAACAACATTGCCTTTAATGTCCACGCTATCTTCTTTCCGATTTGAGAACTGCCAAATGCCATTCTCATCCTTCCACTTATAAACCTTTGTTGGCCCAGTAGGTTGTAGATCGGCAGAGGAAGGTATTATCTCATCGAGTGATTGCGGCACCTCCGGAATAAAATCATCAATAACCACAATGGGTTGACCATTTGGACCATCAATAAAAAACAGCCCAACAAAGGCCGCGACTAAAAGAAGCGCCATCACTTTTAAAGCCATGCTATTCATCACCCTTGAAATATAATCTAAGTTTACACCCTTTTTTTAATCAAGACAGACGCGCAGCTCTGATATACTGCCGCGCTATTTATTAAATGTGTTTTTTCATGTTGTCGTTTAACCAAATCGCCCTGAGACGCGGAACCGAACTGCTCTTCGAGGATGTTAATTTCACAATCCACAAAGGTCGCAAGGCTGGGCTTATTGGTGCCACTGGAGCCGGTAAGACCAGCCTCTTCAAAATGATCATCGGCGAATTGGACTCGGATCACGGTGAAATTGAGATACCAAACAACCTTCGCATGGCCCATCTTGAACAAGAAGTTCAGGGCACAGATGATACAGCCTTGAATTATGTACTGGGTGGAGATAGCGAATGGTCTGAAATACAAGCGAAAATTGATGAGGCTGACAAGACTGGGAACTACGATAATATTGGCCAGCTTCACGAACGCATGGATGCAATAGATGGTTATACCGCCAAGACAAGGGCGCAACAACTTTTAGCAGGTCTGGGATTTGAGCAGGATGAATTTGATAAAACCCTACAAGAATTTTCTGGGGGTTGGCGAATACGTTTGAATTTGGCGAGAACCTTAATGACGCCATCCGAATTATTGCTATTGGACGAACCCACTAACCATTTGGATCTCGACACCATACTTTGGTTGGTCAATTGGATAAAGCACTACCAAGGATCGATGCTGCTCATCTCTCACGATAGAGAATTTCTCGACGAAACTGTCGACAACATTGCCTATCTTCACCACAAAACTATTGAGCTCTTTCCCGGTAACTACACACAGTTTGAAATTATCAAAGCCGCTCGACTTGCTGAACAGCAAAGCAATTTTGTAAAGCAACAAAGAGAAGTCAAACACATGCAGGACTTTGTTCGTCGCTTTAGAGCAAAAGCCACTAAAGCCCGGCAAGCACAAAGTAGAATTAAGGCATTGGAGCGAATGGAATTGATCGCGCCAGCTCACATCGACTCGCCATTTCACTTTAGAATTCCGCAGGCTGATAAAACATCAGACCCGCTTTTAACCCTTGCTCATGCAAACCTGGGCTACGACTCTGTCGTCATTGGCAACGTCAAACTTAACCTTCATCCAGGCGACCGAATAGGGTTGTTAGGCCACAACGGCGCAGGTAAATCGACCCTTGTTAAATCCCTTTGCCGCGAGATCGAGTTATTGTCTGGAGAGAGGCATGAAGGCGCCAATCTTGTGTTGGGATATTCTCGCAACACCAAGTTGATGACCTTGATTTGGATGCCACAAGCTTCACCTTAATCCACCGGTTGGATCGCAAGCTCCGGGAGCAGGAAATCAGAAACTATTTAGGGGGGTTTGATTTCCGTGGTGATAAAGTACACGAACCCATTCGTACATTCTCAGGGGGAGAGAAAACTCGCCTCGCCCTTGCGATGGTCGCATTTGCTAAACCTAATATTCTGCTTTTAGATGAGCCTACCAACCATCTGGATATGGATATGCGTCAAGCACTAACGATAGCACTTCAGGATTTCGACGGCGCTATATTGCTTATCTCCCACGATCGTCATCTACTTGCTAATACAGTGGATTCATTCTTACTGATTGAAGATGGCGTACTCCATCAGTTTGAAGGAGACCTTGAAGATTACCGAGCGAAGCTTTTTGCTGAACAGCCCGCTACTACTTCAGTTCCTCTCGCTGTTAGCAAGAAACCAAAACCAAGACACAAAGAATCACGGCAACTAAAAACCAGAATAAAATCCCTTGAAAGTAGCCTTGAACGCTTGAATCGCAAGTTAACAGAGGTCGATGTCAAATTGGCCGACAACAGTATTTATGAATCCAAGCAAGAAGGAAATCTTCAGAACCTGGTTAGAGATCAAATCAGCCTGAAAGAAGAGATCAGCCTAATCGAAGAAGAATGGCTTATGAAAACAAATGAACTTGAGGCAAGTGGTTAATCTAAACGGCTACCTTCAACATACTTTATAGGCACTTGACTAATATCAACATCACCCAGACAACGAAGATTAACTGTCCATAATTCCGGTGCAGTTCTCGGGTGGCGGAAAGGCAAGATACCGCAGTGACATGATCCCTTGTAAGTTTGTTTCACTTTCTATACCTCTGAACTAGTCGGAATACTATTTACCAGACCACCCAACAAGACAAGCCCTAAACCAATACCATAAACAAGGATGAACGGCTCGTCGAAAAAAACGACGAGATATACAACTGACAACACCGGAGTAATAAAAGTAAAGGGTGCTAGATAGGAAGCATCGGTAGCCCGTAAAGCCAGCATCCAACTTAAGTAAGAGAAGCCATTTACCAGAATACCGTTAAGCAAAATCGGAAACAATTCAGATTCACTTGGCCAAGCAAAACCAGAGAAATACATCATCGAGAGAAAGGAGGCGATAGTCGCCACTAAAAAATAGTAAGTCACAACGCTTATCGCTGGATGGCTTACTTTTTTGCTCAGTACTGAAAAGAGTGCGAAACAACAGGCACCCGCTCCTACAAGCGCAATAACGAACAAATTATCTAGTTCAATCCCATTCCCCACCATAACGATAACGCCGCCGAACCCTAGCGAGATAGAAATGAATTTTCGTAAGGTCATGCCTTCTTTTAATATCAAGATTGAAAAAATCACAATAAGAATCGGCCAGGTATATTGGATGACTAATACCTCCATTCCCTTCGCCTTTGCGTAACCGAGATAAAGAAATAAGTAGTACGCATAGGTACCTAACAGACCGAGAACGGATAAATTGAGCCAATCCTTTGGCTTGTATACAAGATAAGCTTGATGTTGTCCCGTCATGAAAAGCGCGGAAGCGAGTACGAGAAGAGAGACGAGGCTAGACCAAAAAAGGAATTGATGATTGTCGAGATGCAACTGTCCTAGTTTCGCAACCACCGGTATCAAAGCCCAGAGAAAGACACAGAGAAGCACGTAAAACGTACCTCTCCTTTTTAGGTTACCAGACATACTCCTCCTGACACGCCTTAGTCTAAATATTCCCAGGTATCTGCTCCATCAAAATGCCTGATTTGAATTTCAGAAATAATTTCTGGATCAACCATTTGACAGTTCACAGCCATCTGACCTGAGATCTCAGGTTCTAGATTTTCCCAATGTGTAGTGCACCCACAAACACGACAGCTGTGTATGGCAACATCCATTTATCATAGATTGGCCAACCTTCTTGGTTTGTTCTTGATGAGCTTATGTCACACGACTCATTTCTAAGGCGTCATCTCTGACAATAATGCTGGGTTGGTGACAAGGTTTCTTACGCCGTGTGCATGGTCTTCTTTAAAAACATTGCCCTTACACCACTCGCCAACAGACTGAATGTTTACCCTGGCCACTTTAGGACGAACATTCCATGTGACTTGGAGGGGTGATCCACTTTCATTGTAGCCTGGCCCTGTTGTTGAACCCGCATACTGAATGCCATTACCTGTATTTCCTGGAATATTCAAAGCTTGATGAACGCCGTTTTTCAAATCATGTTGCGTTAGTTTGCCGAAGTCTAAGGCTTTTTTGTCATTGACCAATACATAAACCTGAGTCTCTACACGCAATTGAGGATTAATAATCGACTCGCTCAGACAGGCGCCTAAAGTGGCCCCCGGTTTAACCTGAGCACTGGAATGCACGTAATGAACTTCGATCGTGTCTCCTGAACTGAGGCTACCTTGTTTACTTCGACACGTTTCTCCCTTGGCTGGTTTAAGATCTGCGGTACTCAAATTGCCGGCATATTTAAAGCCGCTTTGATATCCGTCTCCACTCCCATTCCCTGCGTATTTCGTAAACTCCCCGCCCTTATGTTCTGCGTTCTTATGAAAATGAATATTGCATAAATTCATTTTGGTATAGGCAGGTGCAGTTCCGAATAGGATGTTATTACTGCCAGCGCTAGAATCGATATTGCGAGGAGACTGTGGACCAAAGCCTTTCCCCTTAGTATTCTCTGCGAGTGCGTTGCGTTGATCTACAACGACTTGATCAGATACAGGCTCATGCTTGTCTTTAGCACTAGCACAAACCGGCACTAAGCATGCGACTAGACTTAATGCAATAATATTTAACTTCATAATATACTTCCTGAATTGGTTGATAGTGGGACGCAAAAAAGAACACTATTCTAACAATAGTGATTTGAAAAAGTCATCTTGTGCAGTTCGAAAACCTATAAAATGTCCGCAGTTCTTTATTGTATCTTTGGACTACCCAAAGATACAATAGAACTTGATTCAAAAATAACCCTCTACGACTTCGATATCGTAACCATTGTCAATTGATGTTTTTTAGATCTTTAATAATTCCATTTTCTATGCTGTATATCCAACCGTGAACAGATAATTCCTTACCTTGCTTCAATGCATTTTGAACTATCGTTGTGTTTCGCACATTTGTCACCTGCTCCTTTACATTAAGCTCACAGAGCAAATCCAATTTCGCGTCATGAGAAAGTCCATCGAACTTTGATTCGTGAAAGCGCTTAACATCCTTTATATGGCGCAACCAATTATCTATAAGCCCGTATTCATGTTCACCAATTGCAGCCGCGACACCACCACACCCATAATGACCGCATACAATAATGTGTTTAACTTGCAATACTTCAACAGCGAACTGTATAACAGAAAGGCAGTTTAGATCTGTATGTACGACAACATTTGCAATATTGCGATGCACGAATACTTCGCCTGGTTGCAGGTTGATAATTTGATTGGCGGGTACTCTGCTATCTGAGCAGCCAATCCATAGATATTCGGGGGATTGTTGCTTCGATAGGCGAGAAAAAAATTCAGGGTCTTTTTCCTTGATTGAACTCGCCCATGCAAGGTTACGTTGAATTAGATGTTCAAGTGATTTCAAAGTTCTAGGTTCTCTTGTATTTCATTTTGATTAAGCACGATCGCTAACTGTCTGCAGTGTTTAGCCTGACACAGGGGGCGTGCAGCGTATTATTTCCAGAAAGAAATATAACTTCTTTTCTGGCCGTATTCCAATTAATCGCAGCAAATACGACAATGGCAACCGTCCTTTGAGTAACAAGACAAAACGCTTTGATCAAGTAAATCCAGTTTCTACAGTTGGCATCACAATAATTTTGTCATAAATAAACTGTATGGATCTTTAACGTAATCAGCAAAAGGTTCACAATAACTGAATTGAAAATCTTCATATAGTTTTCTGGCAGGCTCAAAAGCTGCCATGGAACCTGTTTCTAGACTTATACGTCGATAACAACGTTTCTTAGCTTCTTTAAGAATATGCTCAAGCAAGCATTTAGCGATACCTTTTCTTAGATGCTTAGACGAAGTTTTCATAGACTTGATCTCTGCATGATGTTCGTCAAGTTCTTTGAGTGCGCCGCAAGCGACTAATTCAGACTCTTCCCATGCGCTCCAAATTGTAATTTCAGGCTTAAGCAAGGCATCAAGATTCAGCGCGTGGACACTTTCAGGTGGGGAGTGAACTGCCATGTCTTTAAGATGTTCACTTAGCAAATCAGGCACTTCTGGGCCACTCAAGTCATCTATTCTAATCTTCACTAATGTTCACCAAATTTCCTAAAGATAATCATATCCTCTACTACAAACTTGGTGTAAAAACCAAGACCGTGATTGTTCGCATTCTTCATGAAGGAGTCGATGTTCTAACGAACCTCACTGACTCGTAACTTTTTATTAAGCGCTGTCACCTTCAGTGTCGATTCGTTTTTGTAACAATATCTGATGGCTCTCTCCTCGATCCATGTGTGTTCCAGCGATTACGAATCCTGGCTTGAGGTTAAGTATGAGCATAACTCTATTCGATGCATCCGTGATCGTGCTGATAATTCGGCAACCTCACTCAGCTCACCATTTGTGTTACTCAACCATTAGGCGGACTGCAAGACCCTGACGACGATGCTCATGTGTGACCGCTCCCCTTGTAGGATTCATGTCCGTGTTTCAATGACATTCTCGCTTGATTCTTTACTGACCAGTTACAAGTTGACATGGTATTTATTAATACGCTCTTCTATTTCAATTTCATGGGCTATAGAAACATCAGTGGAATCAAAATATATTAAACCGACATCATATAGTCAATCTAGACCAACACTCTTCTTGCTTAGTAGAGATGTTACAAGGCGCGAGCCCCAATTTCATGCTAGACGATATCACGGCCGCAATATCGTATTGATACGACTCTGATTAAATTCACTAGATTGAAATGTAATCCCCGGTCTTTAAAATCTTGATTCGAATGCTGATGGTTCTGGTGTATCGGCCCACCAAACCTCGCCTCGTTTCATTTACCAGTCTTCCCTATCAAGAGAGCTTGATTACATCGATGGGAGGCTTGAATCTAACGAGGACACTCCTGTAAATCCCCATTCGTTTTGCTGTTTGCTTGACAGCTGAGAATCACACTACTTTAACCTGTCCTTTTCCTAAGCCAATTTGAAATCATATCTAATACGCACTCTTCTACCGGATTCTTAATCAGTTCTTTATATCGAAAAATCGTATGACTACCTGTATCAAATCTCAGAATGTGAGTTAAATTCGGAACGACATGTTTCTCTACATCACCTAACAAAAGTTTTGATATCTGCTCAACGTCTGCTGGATTACATTGAACGTCTTTTTCTCCTCCAATCAATAACACTGGACATATTACTTGTCGAAATATTTCTGACGGTTCAAGTCGAAGTAACTCTCGAAGCCATTTCGCTTCTAACGTTCTAAATTTATATCGGATTGTTGGAGTAGTTGAAACTTTAATCTTTTCAATTATTTGGTTTTGGCTCTTTACAGGATCGCCGGTGAGATAAAAAATAAATCGGTAGAACCTGCCGATAAAGCCATCCAACTTGTTTACTGCTTCTTTGATACGGGCTGCTTGTTGCCGAAGTATAGACTCCATATTCTGAACGAACGGTGAAAGTAGTATAATTCCAGCAATACTAGGATGCTTCAAACTTAACTGTGGCGCAATGATTGATCCTTCACTATGACCTAATAGGAATAGTTGATTGTGAGCGCAAAAATCACATTGTTCCAAATATTCAATCCACGCAGTTACATCAGCAATATGATCCACGTGTCCGGCTGTTTTAAAATCTCCTGAACTTTTACCGCATCCACGCTTGTCGAAGCGCAAACTAGCTATTCCATTGCTTGCTAAATGTTTAGATAACACATTGAATACATTAAGGCTCTGTCCTGGCATATTCTCGTTTCGATCAAGTGGACCACTGCCATTCCACAGTGAGCGTAGCGAACGAAGTTGAAACTTTACCCCAATCCCCAGATAGAAAACCCTAAAACCTAGAAAGCCTTGACTGTATAATGGTTAGTGACAAAACAGACCATCACCCATTGGGTGCACAGAACAAGGCTT
>JAESSY010000118.1 GCA_016763855.1 Pseudomonadales bacterium | reverse complement strand
TCAAGGCCTGATTCTCCCTTTGTTTATAGTATTTTTTCGCAGAAACATTATAACAAATTTAGAGAGTTTCAGGCCTTACTTTTTAGTTCTTAACGGGACAGCAGTGATATGGGGTGTATGACTCTAAAAACCGCAGTTGGATGATGGCAATTATTTGTCGAGACAGACAAAAATGACAAAATCGAGTATTCTTCAACATCCAAATTTATCAAGCTGTCCAGTATATGAGGATTTCCTATCGCGTACTTTCTCAAAAAATACTTTTACTCAGATTTAGCGGCTTATCCACTTAAACCACACAGGCAATAGCTTGATAGAACTCCTACAATCCAATGATATGTCTACACTCGTCGAGACTTTTACTCGACGTAATATCGTGGTTGATCCCTTTATACCTACCACTATCGTGGTCCAAAGTTTTGGTATTGGTCAATGGCTTAAACACGAAATCGCAAGACATGACGGTATTGCAGCGAACATAGACTGTATCTTACCCGCCGAACTTGTTTGGCGGATGTATCAGCGTGTATTACCAGAACATAAACTGCCCAAAGATTCTCTATTCAGCCGCGAGCAAATGACTTGGCGAATAATGCAAAATTTGCCGAAAATGAGAGATTCTGAATTCGATAGTATTCAGCAATACCTCAATGGTTCAGGAGATTCTCAACTCCGGTGTTACCAATTGAGCGACGCCATTGCTGGTTTGTTTGATCAGTACCTTGTTTATCGTCCGGACTGGATCAAACGTTGGGAGGATGGTAACAACGACCCAAAACAACCTTGGCAAAGTATACTCTGGTGCCAATTGATAAAACTCCCAGGCTTAGATGCTCGGCAACATCGTGGTTGCTTGCATGAAGAATTTATCACAACACTAAAAGACTATGAATCCGATTCTGAATTACCCCAGCTAGGCCAATTTTCAAAGACCATTAGCTTGTTCGGGCTATCTTCCCTACCCGCCATCCAACTTCAAGCATTGCAAGCCATCAGCAAATTTATTGATGTTGATATCTACTTCCTCAATCCCTGCGAACACTACTGGGGAGACATTGTTTCCGAGAAAGATAAAGCAAAGAGATCTATCCGTAAGATTCTAAATTCTTCAGAACCCCTAACAGATGAAGACTATTTTGATGTAGGAAATCCGCTTCTGGCTTCGATGGGAAAACAAGGAAGGGAATATTTAGAACTCCTATTAGAAACCGACAACATTCACACCCAAGAGGTTTTTATAGAACGAACGCGAGACACTGTTTTATCGCGCATTCAGAATGACATACTGCGTTTGGAATACGGCGGGCAATGGCTGGGGCAAGAAACCAGTAAATTATCCTATGAGAGCGAGGATATAAGTCTACATATTTGTTCTATTCACAGCCGGCTTAGAGAAATCGAAATTTTATATGATCAAATACTAGACTTGATCGATCGAGGCCTATCTCCTCCTGAAATCATCATCATGGCACCGAACATTAGCCAATATGCCCCTTTTATAAAAGCTGTATTTCAAGGCAAGCTCCACTTTAGTATTACTGACCAGTCTTTAAATGAAGAATCTGTCATAGCCGCTGCATTTGAACGTTGCCTAAACCTACCGGACTCACGATTTACTTCTACTGAGATTATGGATTTCTTGGAAGTCCCCGCCGTTTCCAAAAAGTTAAATTTAAGTGAGCCTGATCTCCAACTCATTGCTTACTGGATTAATGAAACAGGTATTCGATGGGAACTGAATGCAGATTCAAAAAAACAACATTGGGATCTACCCGCAGTTGAGTTTAATACCTGGGTATTCGGTCTTAAGCGACTACTGCTCGGTTCAGCCATGTCCGGTGGTGTATTTCAGGGAATTGCACCTTTCGAAATTAACGCCGGGGACACACAGCTACTCGGAAAGCTCATTGGGTTCTTAGAAATGTTGTCAGGCTATCGAGATAATCTGGCACAGGCAAGTACAGGATCACAGTGGCGCGAACTTATTTTGGCGCTCATTAACGATCTTTTCCAAGCAGAAAACAACGACGAACTCGCCATCAATTATCTTCGTGAAACTGCAATCAATTTGGAAACGAGCCTTGAAAAAGCGCATTATTCTGGAGAGGTCTCGCCAAAATTAATGCGCTATTGGTTCTCAAAGCAAATTTCTAACAAAAGGCAAACAAAGGGGCTTATATCAGGGGGAATAACCTTTGCCAATTTGATGCCCATGCGAAGTATCCCCTATCAGGCGATTTGTCTAATCGGAATGAATGACAAAGAATTTCCACGAGAGGATATTTCCCCTGACTTTGACTTAATGCAAGAAAATTACCGAAAAGGCGATCGCTCAAGAAGACAAGATGATCGATATCTCTTTCTCGAAGCCCTGCTTTCGGCTCAACAATACTTTTACCTTAGCTTTCAAGGGCGCAGTGTAAAGGACAATAAATCTCGACCTCCTTCTTCACTGCTTGGAGAGCTAAGGGACTATTTATCACGCCTCTACGATCATGATTTTCTGAACGAACATCCCCTACAACCCTTTAGCGAAAAATATTACGATCCGAAATATCCGCAACTGAAAAGCTACAATCAAGCATGGTATAAGGCGCTCTTAAGTGAAACAAAGCCTCGTGCATTTATTGACGCACCACTTACTCACCAACAAGACAATAAGTTAATTGACCTCGAGGATTTGACTTCATTTTTTCAGCATCCCGCCAAATATTTCTTAACAAAAGGCTTAGGTATTCATCTCTCCCTTATGAATACTGATCTTCGAGAAACAGAATCATTTTCACTAGACGGTTTAGAAAGCTATAAACTCGCAGATAGTGCACTAACGACTATGATCCTCCAAGGATCATTAAGTTACTGGGAAGAAGAAATAAGAGCCGAAGGCTGGATTATTGAAGGTCCTATCGGAGACCAACTTATTAGACGCGAGTTAGCGAAAGCCCAAGCTGTATTTGAGAAGCTCTCTCCCTATCTAGCAACCCCAATTAGTTTTCCTGTTCAAATCAAACTGAGTACAACGACTATCTCTGGGAATCTTATTTGTCTTGGATATAATTTCTTAGACTATCGATCTGGTGTTCTTCGAGAGCGACAGCGTATTACCGTCTGGATCAAGCACCTCATCAGAAATGCAGCGGGTTATTCAGAGGATACCAAGGTCATTTCAAGACATCCCAATAAACAAGACCAGGCTGTAGAAGCCATCTTCACTGCACTCGACATGGCAGATGCAAAAGCAGTATTAAATGATCTTGTTGAGCTCTATGACAAAGGCCAAAGTAATCCTCTAAGCTATTTGCCAGAAACCAGCGCGGTGTTTTTTAAATTTGCAGGAGAAAATATTCAGCAAGCAAAGGACAAAGCACTTAAAACCTATTTGGGGGGACAAAACAACAGAGGAGAAATTGATCCTTATAATAAACGGATATTCGATTTCCCTAATGACTTCACGACGAAATTCCAAGAAATCGCCACACAGGTAATTTCACCGATGAGTACGCACTGGGAGGACCAAGGTTGACCATCCTTAATCCTGCTACTTTCCCGCTACAAGGCAGACAATTAATCGAAGCCAGTGCCGGTACGGGCAAGACCTATACCATTACTAGCCTATGCCTAAGATTGTTAATCGGTCCTGAAGCACGATCAATTAACCAGATTCTCGTTTTAACTTTTACCATTGCTGCAACTGACGAACTAAGGCAGAGAATCAGAGAGCGGGTCAGACTGGCCCGGCAAATATTTTATGGTCAGGAGGGTGATGACGAATTTATCCATTACTTAATGGAAAAAAGTAACGATATAGATCGTGATAAGAAGTTACTCAGCATCGCGCTCCAAATGATGGATGAAGCCGCTATCTATACCATTCACGGTTTTTGCGCCAGAGTCCTAAGCGAGCAATCATTTGAAACTGGCATGCTCTTCGATCAAAAACTCGATGGTGACAAGGACCAGCTACAAATCATGGCTGCTGAAGACTGTTTCCGCAGAACTATTCTCAATCTCGATTCTTTTACTCTTCCTTTGGCATTGTCCAAGTGGAGTACGCCAGAGCGACTATTAGCAGATTTCAAACCCTATCTCGCCCGCTTTGATCTCAATATCACACCACCTCCGAAAGAGAACAAGGAAGCATTCAGAGCACTATTAGAGGAGATTGAAGCTTGTAAGAAAATTTGGCTGGAAGACGATATTGAAACACTGGTTCGCGATTGCGAATTTAAAAAAGGCTCGAAGACTGTTCGTAGATTAGGCGAGATGACAGCTTATGCGACAAGTGATTCACTGATGATAAGTGTTTGGGAACATTGGTCCACTGACGCTCTCGCAAAGGCGACCAAGAAAACCGATACGACTCAACTCACACACAGTATTTTTGAGCGCATCAACCTTATCTGGGAAGCCAGAGGCATTGTGGAGCAGGAAAGCTACAATCTCTGGCACCTTATACTCCAATCTCTACGGGAGAACCTGAATCACTATAAGGAACAATTTAGTCTATTCACAATGGACGATCTATTGAGTGGTGTGCATCAGGCGCTCATTAATTCAAATGGGAATCAAGGTAGACGCTTAGCCCAAACCCTTCGGGAGCGATGGCCAATTGCCTTAATAGACGAATTCCAAGACACGGACGAACTTCAATACGAAATATTTTCTCAGATTTATACCGAAGATTCTGACGAGAAGAACGGTCTGTTTTTTATTGGCGATCCCAAACAAGCTATTTACCAATTTCGCGGCGCAGACATCTATACCTATATTAGTGCAAAAAGAAAGATCGGCAGAAACGAAAAGGTTGATCACGGGATTTTTACGCTTGACACTAACTGGCGATCCAGTGAGACCATGATCGATGCGATCAATCATCTATTCCAACAAAAAGCTATCTTTGGCAATGATGAGGATATTCCCTATGAGCCTGTTCAAGGCTCGCCTACCAATAGAGGTAAATCATTCACATTGGACAAAGAAACATTGCCACCTGTTCAGATTTATTCGCTTCCTCCTATTAGTAAAAACAAAAATCTGATGCAACAGAACAGCATCAATTATGCAGCGGAAGAAACGCTTCTGCTTCTTCAGGCCGCCAGCAAAGGCGCTGCTCTCATTAACGGGAAGCCCTTAGTTGCGGGCCAGATCGCTTTTCTAGTCAGAAACCATTCTCACGCCACTATGGTAAAGCATGCCCTTGCGGAAAGAGGGATTGGAAGTGTTCAGCTTTCCCGGGTTAGTGTACTCAGTTCAGATACTGCTGATGATTTACGTTACATACTCAATGCTGCCTTAGAACCAAAGAATGAACGATGCATTAAATCTGCTCTTGCAACTGAACTCTTACAGTTTTCAGTGAGTCAACTTGATGCGATTCAATTCGATCAGAATCATCTAACAGCTTTCATCACGCTACATGAGATTTGGCGAGATCAGGGTATCGCCGGAATGATTAATCATTTAATTGAATACTGGAAGCTCGGAGAATCCTGGTTACCCCAAATCGAAGGGGAAAGGCAGCTCACTAATCTTCGACATTTGGGAGAGATCTTACAAGATGAATCCCAACGCCTCGGCATGCACCGCCTTGTAAGCTGGTTTAATCGATCAGGAGACACACCAAAAGAAGAGGAACAATTACGCATAGAAAGTGATCAACACCTAGTACAGATCGTCACCATGCACGCTGCAAAAGGATTAGAATATGACATCGTTATGATTCCAATTGGCTGTTATAACAGAAAGAATAAAAACAAATCGTCTCCAGTCATTTTCCACGAAACAAATGAGAAGCAAATTCAAACCAGGCTCGATTTGAGTGCGCAAGATAACCATCGTCAGGCAGAGAAGGCAGAAGAATTAGCAGAAGATATGCGCCTGTTCTATGTAGCAATCACACGAGCTCGATATCGTTGTTACCTCGGCTTAACGCAATATGATGGATTTCCTTCAAGTGCTTTTGCAAAATTACTGGGTTTAACGAAAATAGATGAAGATCTGTCTGAACTTAATCACTTTCCATCAGCACTTTTTGAAATAAAAAAACTAAAGGAGTTTACGCAATCATCTTTCATCGACCTAAGCAAAGCCACTAAGCTTGTGGCACCACCAAAAACACCAAGAACTTCAACACCCTGGCGCGTACACAGTTATACCGGTCTTACTCGGGCCATACAAAATAGAGAAGCAGAAGCTTCTTCAGCACCCCAACTTGATGAACTTGGTATTGAAGAGCTAGGTATTGAAGAATCAGGATTCAGTGATGATGACCTTGAACAATCAGCGAGCATGGCTAATCAAGATTTCTCACGTTTTAATTTTCCCAGAGGACCAAGGGTCGGTGTCGCACTACACGATATGCTGGAATTTCTTGATTTTCAGTGTGATAGTGAACAAATTCAATTAGCCTGTAGGACACTATTAACCCGTGTCGGCTTAGATGAAAATGAACACATCCAACTAACGACAGAATGGGTAGAGGATATCTTGAAGACGCCATTCTCCAATACAGGTCAAGAATTTAAATTGGAAAACATTCCACAGAACAAAAGGCTGAATGAACTAGAATTTTATTTTCCTGTGAATCTGGACAATCTATTTTTAGAGAAGATCCAAGAAGCGGGATATCTATCGGGCTCTCAGAGCATCAAACAACTTGAAGGGATGATGACAGGCTATATTGACTTGATCATACAACACAAAGAGAAATTCTACCTAATTGACTACAAATCCAACGACTTGGGTTTAGGCCAAGAATTCTACGAAGCGCCATATTTAGATAACGCTATGAAACATCACCTCTACGACCTTCAGTTCCTTATCTATTGTGTTGCGCTCATTCGCTTCTTGAAAAAAACCATAGCGGAATTCAGCTTCGACAAACATTTTGGAGGGGCATGTTATTTGTTTCTGAGAGGAATGTCGGGTAAAGCAGGTGCAGGCATCTATTTTGACAGACCTTCTGAATCCTTACTCTCTGATCTTGATCGCTTACTCAGTCTCTCTGGTGATCCAGAATGAGTCTTTTTAACCCAGATATTCAGCAAGAGTTTTTGAAAAGGAAACTCCTCCAAAATGAGATCAACCAAATTGATGTTTATTTCTCTGAACTCATGGCAAAGCTGAGTAAAACCAGTGATACAGAACTCATTAAAACATTCGCTGAACTCAGCTATCGTATAAGCCAACAAGACAGTTGCCTGGAAGTCTCGGACAAGCTTGCCGCGAAGCTTCATAAGCTAGAAACTGTGACAGAGCTTAGTGATGACAATATGAATCAATCAAATACTCCTCTCATCCTTGCGGGGAATAAACTCTATCTCCAAAAATACTTTCAGTACGAAACGAAGATCGCCAGGGATTTGATCAAGCGGAATGTCATCATAGAAAATAGTGATTTTAAAAGTTTGGAATTGCTCTTCCCTAAAAATCTAAAAGATAACGATGACATCGATTGGCAGAAAGTGGCTGCATTTCAATGTCTTTCAAGACAATTAACCATCATTACAGGGGGACCAGGAACAGGGAAAACCACAACCATTGTTAAGATACTCGCTGCACTACTGGATCAAAATCCAGACCTCAGAATAAAACTCGCGGCCCCGACAGGCAAAGCTGCCGCAAAGTTGAGCGAATCCATAGCTTCCTCTGTAAATAGTTTGCCTGAATTGCTAAACGCGGAAATTCCGGATGATGTTTCAACGGTTCATCGTTTACTCGGCATGCGCAATAAGGGGCACGCTTATCGATATCATCAAGATAATAAAATGTCTGTTGATCTACTGGTACTAGATGAAGCTTCCATGATTGATCTCGTGATGTTCACGCGCATTCTAGAAGCACTTCCCGATGACTGTCGATTAATCATTCTGGGGGATCCCGAACAACTACTTTCGGTTGACGTCGGCGCAGTACTGACAGATCTCTTTCGTCTAGGCCAGAGCTACACTGAAGAATATCAGAACCTGATGAATGACACGCTGGGATACGAGATGCTTGCGAGCAGTATCGAAGATCATCCGCTTTGCAATACTTTGTGTCACCTCAGAACGAGCTACCGATTCAACCCTGAGTTGGGTATTGGGAATTTAGCCGCCAGCATTCGCGAAAATGTTGAACTCGACTTCATTAATGATGATGAAGTGAATTATGTTCAGGTTTTCAAGCAAAACAGCCTAAAAACTGCGCTCGTGAATCAATATCAAGCTTACTTTGACCTGATTCGAGAAAAAGCCAACGCCAGCACCCTATTAAACAAGTTTGAAGAGACAAGGGTACTCTCCCCTCTTAGAGAGGGAGAATTTGGTATTGAATCGCTGAACGATATAATCGAATCCTCACTTTATCAACATCAGTCAGTTCCCATCTTCTATCATGGAAAAGCGATCATGGTCACCCAAAACGATTACGTCCTAGAACTGTTCAACGGGGATATCGGAATTTGTTTTGAATCAAGCGAAGGTGAACTTAAGGTTGCATTTCACGATCAAGATGCAGGAATAAGGGAAATTCCTCTTATACGTTTGCCCTCTTGGGAGACTTGTTTTGTCATGAGCGTTCATAAATCACAAGGATCTGAATTTCAAAATGTCAGCTTAGTCATTCCTCCGATACAACACTACACAAGAAACATATTCACCCGAGAATTGATTTACACTGCTGTGACACGTGCCAAATCCCATGTCACGATTTATGCGCGACCAAAAGATCTGTTAAGCTGCCTTGCGCAAAGCAGTAATCGACTTAGCGGACTACAAGAACGCTTCAATATGGAATGGCATGCTCAAGAGACAAGTCCTTAAGATGCAGGCTCCACTTAACTGGATTCAAGCAAACCAAAGGGATCAAAGCCATAGATTAAATCTAATGCAGGAGAAGATGAAATAGCATGAGCCGCAAGCCTACCCCCCATAACCGTCCCCTCCACACTACCGACATTCAGACCTGTGTTTGTCCAATCTCCGCTTAGGCTTAAATTCGAGTATCCCGATTCCCATGCATGCAGGCGATATTTGCTGGTCCCAGGTAATACGGTCACATATCTTTCAGATGGGTCAATATTTGATCGCCAGTATTGATAGTCAAATGCCTTCTCATCTGTGGCACCACTCGGATCATAAAGTCGGCTAAAATCAAAACCGTTCTTCAAAGTAGCACCTGGTAACATCGGACCCGAGTAAGTATTTAGATACTCGATAGACACTTTTTTTGCTATGTCATTTTGGTTTTGAGGAAAGCCTACATCACTAAAAGAAGGGAAACCTGTATCCTTTTGTGGGCCACAGATATAGAAAATTCCTTTGGGTCCATCTTTTGGCCATTCTTCTGCTCGGATAAGATCCGAAAAATCCACTTGCCCTTGAACTGGCGCAGCAAAGGTCCCGGAAATCCACTTATCATTAGGTGGCAATTTAAGACTCTTGTTTAGATAGACTGGCATTGCTTCATCAAACCAAAGTTGCATAGCCTGAGTTTGCACAGTTTCAATTTCTTCTACCATCGCTTCCCAACGAGAGTGATAAGCCGAATCTAAAATCAAAGGTTTGTTACTATTATCGTTAATTAAATCTTTACAAACAAATTGATGTGCACCGATAGAAATACCCAGTACCAAGTGATCATAATCCTCTCCAGCACAAAGGGTTTTCTTACCTACGTTTTTCCAAGGTGACCACCAAGATTCAAGATTAATATTTTGTGACTTTAGTTCTGACCCCTCTTCCAACTGCACAAAGATTGGCTTTGAAGGCCAACACATTAGGTTGGCAACAGGGCCAATTAAAGGTTGGTACTCTAGCTTGCCCTTTACTGTCGCTTGAATATCGATATCAACGGATTTGATAATTTTTTGTTTTGTACAAACATTGAGATTCGTGACTTTATTAAAAAATTCAAATTTCACACCCTCTTCTTTCAAACTTCGATAGATAGGTGCTAGGACAGATTCCCCGCTTCCTGCTTTAAAAGCCATAACAAAGGAGCCTATGAAACCGTATAAACGCAGGGACCATTGCAAAAAACTTCCCGCTGCCATTTCAGCATCTTTTGTGGTGTCGCCTCCTCTAAAGTTGTAGGTAATATCCGGCGTATTTTTCACAAAGGAAGATTCTACGGTCAGGTTTGCAGCACCATGTTTTTTCAGCCAATCTGCATAGTTCTGATGATCGATTGAAGCAAACCCTTTCTGACGAATATCATCGTTGAAGAAGCCAACTAACAATGCAAAATTAAAATCAGCTACAATAAAGAGTTGTCGGACTTTGTCATTGTGAAAGAGAAAAAGATAGAGCTGCAAAAAGGTTCGAATAAAATACCAGAGTCTCGCCAATACATTAACGATCCAATCCCCTAGACGGTCAAAATCTAAGGCTCGTTCTTCAAGTTCAGATAATAGCCTACGACCCAACAACTTCGCTATGTAATTGTTACTCTCAAGCATTTGGTCAGCGAAGATCTTTATGATACTGACAATTCTTTCTCGGTAGTCTGAGACGATATGAACATCATCGTAACTTTTATCATTAGGAGGAACAGTAATATTCCAAGGATCCCATTGAGCTTCTTCATTCTTCCACATGATAACGGTATTTTGCTTTAGGAAGGCATCTTCAAATTTAGTGTAAAAACCGCTCAGTCCTTTTATTGATGAAAGGTGTTTAAATACCTTACCCATCAACTCACCTGCATTATAATAAGCACCTAGGAAACCATGTATTCCATGTTCTTCTATTCTTTGTCCCCTTTCCTGATTTCTGCCTGTCGCTAATTTCCCCCCTAAACGCCAACCCAACTGATAAACAGTGATGTCATATTTTGATTCACCTTGCTCGTCTTTTTGTTGGGCTAATTCAAATGCAGTAGTGAGGGAACCTATTCCACCCCCTAGAATGGCGACTTTTTCTTTCATTGCTTTCGCTTCCCGAGCTTTAAAAATTATTTTCATATCCGACTTCACCCAACATACTTAGGCTTTGAAGATATTCAATAGAAAAGTGTAAACTATGTTGCAGCCTGTATAGCGACAATTGAAATCGCTTTTTCAAGGCCAAGTATATATCGCTGCAAAGGTTCCTTGTGAGCAAAGGGGTGATGTGCTTTTAGGACTTTATGGAAGGTTTCATCTATTACTACATCAATATCACTCATAATTTGTACGATGAGATCCTTTTTGTCCAAATACACCAAACAAACAGCCTTCAATCGTTTGAAAATTAACCAGTCTGGCCTGATCGTATTACCCTTATCTAACCAGGGTAAAGCCTCCTCATATCGGCCTTCAACAAAATGGTAGAGCGCTATCCAATAACACCAAAGGCTAAAATGAGGATCTCTGGGACTGAGCGCCATGGCGCGGAGGGCAAAATCCTCAGCACCGGAAGTATTACCGGAGAATACTTTGATTCTCGCCATATCTCCCAGTGCCGAAGCAAAATTATGATTGAGATCAAGGGCTCTTTCCAAATCTGCTTCTGCTTGCGCGAGGTCACCCATAGTCCCTATTACTGCGGACCTAGTATGGTGAGCCCAAGCATCCATCTCGTCAATTTTTAGTGCTTCTAGAGAAGCCCGATCCGCAAGGGCAAGTGATTGTACAATGGAATCTGACCATCCATTCAAGACATCGCTCAAGTGAGTCATCGCAAGTATGCCCCAGGCCCTGGCATCAGGCTCTTCACCTACAATTATTTTTTCAACAATTTCCCTGGCTGCGAGGTTCGCCTTCGGCGCAATTTGCCAAAATAATTGCCGGGCTTTCACAATGCATTCCCAACCTTCAAGATTATTATTTCTCGACCTAACGTTCTGTTCTTCATTTCGCAGATACTCTGGTTCTACGACAGCAAGTAAGTGATGTTTAATTTCATCTTCCATATCAAATACTTCATCGGCCCGCCTATCGAATTGTTGCGTCCACAAGGTTTTTCCGCTGCCAACTTCTGTGAGATAGAAACTGGCTCTTAAGCGGTCTTTTATACGACGTAATCGACCATGGACTACATAGGCGGCCTTCAGTTGTTTCGCTGCCATTCTTGGTTCAAGGTCAGTGCCAGAAAAACTAAATGATGTGCCGCTGTCAAAAACCATTAACCATTTGGAAGTCGACAAACCAGCAACGATATCTTCAGTCAGACCATAGTTCAGGATGAGAGACCCTTCATCTTCACTTTTGAAAGGGAAAACTAGAATTCGAGGAATTTCTTTTACAAGTTCAACCACCTCAACTAGAAATTCATATCCTCTTTTTGGGACTGTTTTTAAAAAACGATATGGACGGTGTGTATCGCCAATAGCAGTCCGTATCTCCGAAATGGCCTTGTACACCGCAGAATCAGAGACCACACGATTAATCCATACTTCCTTCATCAACTGATCATTGCTGATCACTTCATTACTATGCTTCGAAAAATAGACCAGAAGATCCATTGAACGACGAGATAAAAGTATGCTTAGGTCCGCTTCACCGAAAATCTGATTCTTTTCGGGAACAACTGTCAGCTGACCCAACTGAAACATTAACTCACGCTATTTTTATGTGGAATTTGGAGAATACCTAAGGAGAACTGCAAATGCCATAAACACGTAAGGTTTTAGTAAGGACTTTGTTCAATTTTCGACCTATATTTCTTTCCGCTAAGTTCCATTGCGATTCATAACGTTTTATCAGGGAAGTAAATTATGTATGTTTTGGCAGATGTTCCTAACAAAGAAATAGATAGCCAAAAGCGGCCCAAAACGCATTGCCCACGACATTTCGAGCTTAAGAACTGTTCTAGTGAGCGAATAATTGCGGGCATCAGGCAAGGTGATTCTGCATACGAAAGCGAATTTTATCGTCGCTATCACCATCGTGTCATTTCCTTTCTACAGTCCTACACTAATCACCGGTCACATGCAGAAGATATCGCACAAAATGCACTCATAATTGTACTGGTACGCCTGCGTTCGAGCGGCATAGAAAATCCCGTAAAATTAAGCGCGTATGTCTTTCAAACAGCAAAGTATTCTTACTTTGGTGGCCTTAGAAGTGCAGCTAATCGGTATCAATCTCATGTTCAGCTAGAAGATGTGGATACTGGGCCCGATTGCGTCGATACCTCAATCAGACAAGAACGTAGAAGATTGGTCAACCAGCTTATTAATAGATTGGAAATTCCCCGAGATCGTGAAATCTTACAAAGGACCTATACCTACGACGAACCAAAAGCTTCAATTTGCCAATCTCTCAGCCTCACGAGTTTACATTTCGACTGCGTCATCGACAGAGCAAGAAAAAGATTTCATCATCTTATCGAATCTGAAACACTCGAAATTCGTCAGGCCTTAGCTC
Source organism: Pseudomonadales bacterium (assembly GCA_016763855.1). Taxonomy (GTDB): domain Bacteria; phylum Pseudomonadota; class Gammaproteobacteria; order Pseudomonadales; family Azotimanducaceae; genus JAHRVQ01. Next base: position 8,469 of record JAESSY010000118.1, on the reverse strand, counting down.
ACGCTTAAGGCCATCATTCACCCCCTCAACATCACACTCAGTTTTTCGCGGGGGTGAATTTTATCTTTATTTACATCTGCTATTGCGATTTAATTCCTGCCAGAAGAATAATTTACCCCAAACAAAGCTGGCCGTTAGACCTATGTCAATGAATAACAATCCCTTCATGAACTTTGATGAAATTGCCTATCTCGAACTGAATCCCGATCTCGTTGAAGCGCTGCGACATGGCACAATCAGAACAGGATGGGAACACTTTATTGATTACGGCTTTTATGAAGACAGAAAAGGGGTTCCACGATCTGTCTTCAACGACATTAAGGCCATCATGGACAATGAGCTGACACTACCCTATCCGCCGGAACATCTACGACAGAGGGTACATGGGGCAAAAACCTTACGGAGTTTCAGAAATGTAGGTCGAGTAGTCACCTTGAACATGATTTCAGCACTGCATAAGATTGGCAAACTTAAAATCTTGAATGAAGGCAAACTTAAAGTACTGGATTTTGGCTGTGGAAACGCGCGTGTTTTGAGGTATCTACATGCGCTATTCCCCGATCACGACTATTCCGGGACCGATATTGACACAGAGTCTATAACTTGGTGCCAGGAAACCTTAGCTCAGCTCGGGAATTTTTCAAGTAATGATCCAGTTCCACCTCTTGCCTATAATGAGAACACTTTTGATTTCGTCTATTCGATTTCAGTCTTTACACATTTGCCGGAAGACATGCAGTTCCTGTGGCTGGAAGAACTACATCGCGTCGCAAAACCCGGAGCTTATCTCCTGCTAACGACACACGGTGAAATGGCATTACCATCCGTTTCTAAAGAAGATCGCCATCACTTAAGCAAATATGGGTATTTCTATCTTAAAGGAAGCGGGACAGATGGATTACCAGACTTTTACCAAAATGCTTATCACTTACATGACTATATTTGTTCAAATTGGCAAAAGTACTTTAGTATCGTTGAGATAATTGACCGTGGCGTCGTTGGGTTTCAAGATCTTGTCATTTGTAAGAATCGCTAACTAAGCAAATGCCGCAGCACTTCCATTAGGATCAGAGCTTGGAATAATAGTTAAAGGTAGGGATCTTGAGGTATTCTCTCAAACTCTTCGACGTGACAAATCACCTAATCGAGCTTTGAAGATATTGCAGACCAATAACCCCAACTTTAGATATAAGTATCTGATTTAGAATAAATTAGCACGTAAATCAGTGAGTACAGTATCTTCCTATCACGCCTGTACATATCGAGTTCTCTGCTAGACTTTAGGGATCTATAAAGGGAATTGTCTTGTCCAGTTTCACTACAAACTTTGAGCTAATTATAAGACGGTATCGATTATTTGCCCTCTTTACCTTCACTATTTTCTGCATAGTGTCGATTCGGGATATCATAAACCCCAGTTCGCAGCCTATAGAACAGCTGACGAGATATGGCGTCGAATTGATATTGCTGGTTGCGGTCATCACCTTCAGGCCTTGCCCTCTTATCAATCGTCATCTATCTACTCTGGTTTTTTTTATTTTTCTAGCCATCTTATTTCATCTCATCAATATCACTTGGCATAAAAGCTTACCTGTTGAACTTGTCATCTTAGATTTAGTAGCAATGGTTCTTGTTGCAGGAGTAATCCACAATCTGAAACTCTGCCTAGCCGTTTTGATTTCCTGGTCCACTTCCTTTGCCGTAATGAGTTATCTGATACCGAACCCGCTGTTCTCTCCGACCTATTTTATCGCACTGATGGTACTCGGCAGCGTAGTGTCCTATTCATTGCTAAGTGTTTTTCTCGATGCCAAGAATCGTTTAGAAGCCAAGGAAAAAATCTTACTCAAAACCCAGGCTGTCGCCCGAATGGCCGGCTGGGAATTCAACGCAGAGAACGGGAAGGTAACCTGGAGTAATTCAGCATACAAACTACTCGGGATAGAAGACGAGGACAAACCACTTGATTTTGCTGCTTTATTTAAAAGCCCTGAAGATTTTGACGCATTTGAGCGTCAACTTCGAACCTGCACCAAGAATAGTGAAGAGCTCAACACGACTATTTCAATTCGTAAAGTTGATGGCCAAAACATGTGGCTTCAATGTAGAGGAGACATCATCCTTCAATATGACAAACCTGTGGGAATGATCGGCGTTATTCTAGATGTGACAGAGACTGTCGTTAAAGAACAAGAACTCGTTAAAGCGAAAGAATTGGCAGAAACCGCTGCTGAAGCAAGGACACGATTCCTCGCAAATATGAGTCATGAAATTCGAACACCGATGAATGGCGTTATTGGTATGACATCCATTCTACTTAACGGCGACCTGCCCGAAAAAGAACGTACATACGTTGAGATAATTCGTCGTAGTGGTGAAGCTCTTCTAATCATCATCAACGAAATTCTTGATTTTTCTAAATATGATTCTGGTGCTGTTAAGCTCGATGAAAGAGATTTTTCCATGGACGAACTCGTCTCAGACGCTTTAGACGTAGTGGCAACTCAGGCTGAAAACAAAGGCCTGAATATCTATCTCGACCTGCCATTATTACCCTATTCAAGCTACGTAGGTGACAGTAGCCGACTTCGTCAAGTTCTAGTAAATTTATTAGGTAATGCGGTAAAGTTTACAGAAGAAGGACATATCACACTTACCATTAATATTAGAGAATATAGCGACAGTAATACCTATTTTGACATCGAAGTCAGTGACACAGGAATCGGAATTGCACAGCATAATATCGCTCATCTATTTGACCCCTTCACTCAGGAAGATGCATCAACAACACGACGCTTTGGTGGTACAGGTTTGGGCCTCGCTATTTCTAACGAGATTATCACTGCCATGGAAGGTAACATTAAGGTCATCAGTACACTCAGAAAGGGATCAGTATTTTGTTTTTCCGTCAAACTCAAGTCAAGCGGAAGAAAAAATACTATCCCAGATCATCTTGGACGCATTGCATTGCTTAGCCAAGATGCAAAACTTACTGAGATACTATCCAAAAATATTGGTGCCCTAGGTGGCTCTCTTAATAGATATCCATCTGCCGATCTATTATTAGAAGATGGGATATTAGAGAATGATGTCTCAAAGAATGAGATAATAATAAAACCCTTTTCTTCAATTCTCATTGATACTGATATAAATAAGCACCATGACATCAAAGAAATGATTGAAAAGTTAGAAATACACTACAGAGCGCAACTCATACTTATCGGCTCTGCCGCGCCAAAGTTTCAACTACATAAACACCCATGGTTAAGAAAGCCAGTACGAACACAAGAACTACTAAATTTTTTACAGAGGAGCGACCAACTCAACGACAACGATTCGCTATCCCAAGAACCGATTTCCAAGCACGCGAGGCTGAGTGTTTTACTAGCAGAAGACAACATTGTGAATCAAAAAGTGGCTCAATACATTCTGGAGAAACTAGGTTGTACTGCAGATCTGGCCGTAAATGGAAAAGAAGCCGTGCATCTACTCTCTGAAAAGGACTACGACATTATCTTGATGGATATTCAAATGCCCGAGATAGATGGTCTTGAAGCGACGCAGCTCATTCGTTCAGATCCAGAAATGCAACAACCTTATATTATTGCAATGACAGCCAATGTAATGGAAGACGATCGTCAACAATGCATGGCAGCAGGTATGGACGATTTTATTTCGAAGCCTGTTAGGATCGACGATGTCTCCAAGGCAATCGAGAGGGCTCACCTTCAAATAAGCCAAAAACTGGCTAAAAACAAAACCATCAAACACTGATCCCCTATAGCCCTCATAATTTATGAACAAAAAAAGGGGGCCTCCGCCCCCAGAACGCTGAAGAGCTCAGCAAAAGAACTATCTTGATGCCAGATAAGATTTCATGTCGAAAGAAAACTGCATCACAACACGACGATCAAAGAAATCATTTTCAAAACTATCTTCGTGACTGATAGGCTTAGATTCGCCGTAGGCATTTGTCAGTATTTGACTGGGTTTTACGCCTCGACTCAGCAGGTATTGTTTAACCTCTACTACCCGAGTCTCCGATAGCGACTGGTTGTACTCAGGATTTCCACGTCGATCAGCGAATCCCGACAAACTGACCTTAGTATCTAGATTTCGTGACAAAACGTGGGCAATCTGATTGAGTTGTTTTACATAATGAGATTCGATCTCACTCGAACCCGTTCGAAACTGAACCGGTAATTGCCGAGAATTCCAGCTCGCTGTTTGACTTCTTAACATCGCATTCAGTTCTTGACTAAGGTTTACGATTTGTACCTTCATCTTTTTATCATTGTTTCTTTGCGCCTCTTGCCTGTTCTGAAGAACGATTTCGAGTTCGTTGTTTGCAACAATAAGCTCTCCATTGATTCTCGATGTACCGATTAGCTTTCCAATTATTCCACCGCCAATGATGGCCCCAAGACCAGCGCCTAGTGGACCCCCAACACTCGCTCCAATTACAGCGCCTGTTAACGCTCCTCTCCCCTCTTCTTTTGTTGTGTCCGTCGCAGCCATCACTGACGAACCCGCTAAAGCTAAAATACTTAACGCCACTATTTGTTTCATTTTCATCTTGATCCGCTCCATTCATAAAATTAAACAGCTCCTTTAACCTAGAAGCCGCAGATGCTTGTAATCCAATTGCAGTTTCTAGGTTAAATGCTTGATGTGTATTAAACTGGGCAATTACGGCATCTTTGAGAGAGAAATATGAAATTTTGTCGATCAAATGTGGCGAAATTATGACAAAGCCATTTGCCTAAAAAGAATTTCTGATACCGATCCATTGACAGGAAAGCATGCCCCATAGAATCGCAATAATTGAAGATGAAGAGGATTTACGAGAAAACTATGCTGACGTATTCCGCAAGCAGGGTTATCAAGTAAGTTGTTTCCAAAATCGGCTAGAAGCCCAAAAGGTAATGCAGACAAGGCTACCTGACCTGGCGATTATTGATGTCGGTCTTGGAGATGAAATAGATGGTGGATTTACTTTATGCCAATGGTTACGCCAACAATCTAAAACACTGCCTATTATTTTTCTCAGCGCCCGAGATAGCGATTTCGACATCGTCAGCGGCTTACGCATGGGTGCAGATGACTACCTAACAAAAGAAATCTCTTTACCTCATTTAATGGCTCGTGTAGCCGCCCTCTTTCGAAGAATGGAAGTAATGAAAAATGAAGGTTCAAAATCGGATGAGATAATACAGCGAGACAAGTTGATTATCGATGGTCAACGATTCCTTTGCTCATGGCAAGGACAAAATATTGAACTCACTTTGACTGAATTCTGGATGGTACGTTCATTGGTTAAACACCTTGGTCACGTCAAAAACAGAGACCAGTTGATGGATGAATCTAAAATTGTAGTCGATGATGCAACCATAACTTCTCATATCAAACGTATTAGAAGAAAGTTTATCCAAGTTGACGCCGAGTTTGATTGTATAGAGACAGTATACGGCATGGGATATCGCTGGGTAGGAAAAGCGTGATACGCCTCGGTCTACGAAGCCAGCTTTTAATACCTACTTGCTTACTCTTGGCTGCCCCTCTTCTGGTTTTTTTTTGGTTCGATAGATATGCTTCTCAATTGGAAGCAATTCAACAATCGGCTCTACAAACTAACATGAGTACATTGCAAAAATCACTCCTAAAAGAAATCAATTTCGATGATGAAATACTAGACATTGTAGATTACGAAAGAACTCAAGATCTATATGCGCCACGTTTAAGTTCCGGCATCACACTGGATGGCAAATCCTCTGACTGGCCAATAATGCCCATTGTGCGCTACGGGAAAACAGAGCTCATCAACATAGACTACCCCTATACGGAAGACTCTCTAGCATTTGAGTTGAAAATGGGTATCTGGCAAAAAGCGCTTTTTGTTTTTGTTTCCGTGAAAGATGACCAAGTAATTTATCGTCAGCTAAATAACCTTAGCATTCACCGAAACGACCATGTACGCATCCTTCTCTTCGATAACAATGGTAAAGCTCAGCGATACACCATTGCACCATTTCAGCCCTCTAAAATTTCTGCATATTTTTTGAGCGCTACGGGTCGAGCCTTACGGTCAGAATCAAAAATTTCTGGCGTATGGTCCGCCACAAGCGAGGGCTACGATTTAGAATTTAAGATTCCTATCAATATGTTGAACAAACAATTCGCAATCAGTGTTGCTGACGTTGATAGTGAAGCGACAAGAGTCATTAAGTATATCATGGGAAGTGGCAACATTGACCAAGTTGGATCACTTCAATTGCCATCGGAAAAGTTGACATTAAAGTTGAAGGAATTTGCTTATGGAAGAATGAGCATTCTTGACTCCCATCACAGACTCATTGCCGAATGGGGAAGCTCAGATCAAAACACCGACCCACTAATCAACATGTATCGAACACAACAAGGCTTGGCACTAAACCCCATGGTTGAAAGTCAATCCATAGTGACGAATTCTGAGCAAAACACACGTCTTAAGCAAACTGTGGCGCTGACAAGGCAAGACAGGGAAATCGGCATTTTACAAATTGAACAAAGTAAATTGGGCTTGGTCCTAATCCTGGCAGAAGCTAAAAGTAAACTTATCTTCACGACGGTATTGATTTTGGCGCTAGGTTTGTTTGCCTGGTTCCTAACATCTTCACTCATTATACGGCGCATCGCTAAACTAAGTAATGCTGTTGAAAAAGCGGTAGATTCTCAAGGAAGAGTATCTAAGTTGTTAGCCCCGACAAACGACCATGATGAATTAGGAGACTTATCCCAATCCTTCTCAAACATTGTCGATCGCCTCCACCAGTACAATGTTTATCCTGAAACCATGGCAAGTCGATTAGCGCATGAATTGAGGACACCCGTGTCAGTGGTCAGGTCTTCCCTTGAGAACCTTATCCTCGAAGATCAGACTTCGGAGAACAAAATCTATCTAGAGCGCGCTAATAACGGAGTGCATCGTCTTACTCGCATTCTAAACAAAATGAGCGAGGCAACTCGCCTGGAACAAAGTTTAGATGAAGATGAAATAGAAACATTTAACTTAGTTAATGTCATTGACGGTTGTGTTAAGGGATATCGGCAAGCTTATCCAGAGTTTGATTTCAATCTTAGTGTTGAAACGGATTCGTTGATATTAGCGGGTATTCCCGACCTTATTGCTCAGTTACTGGATAAGTTGGTGAGCAATGCCTACGAGTTTGCATCCCCTGGCAGTAGTATCAAAATAAGAATGACACAGAATAAGAACGAAGCAATATTACGGGTAATCAATGACGGTCTCGCTCTTCCAGAAGAAATGCAAGATAAACTCTTCGATTCCATGATCAGCGTACGCAACAGCCAAATCATCAATAATCATAGTGAGAAGGGGGGAAAGGAGACTCATCTCGGATTGGGTCTCTATATCGCAAAGGTGATTACGCAGTTCCATGGGGGTAGTATTAAAATCGCTAACAGAGAAGACACACTGGGCGTGATTGTCACTGTCTCAATTCCCTTAATGAGAATCACAAGCAAACTGTAGCGTTATAAAAACCCGGAATTTGGAAACCATCAATTGAGAGAACCCTCTATTAAAATAGCCACGCAATAAGCACAGCCATCTTGTTATAAGACCAAGCCTTTATACTCTTCCACCATGGAGCGCTATTTTCATCCTCCCATTTGTCATTGGCACTTGCTTTTACATAGTTTTGGATATCAACAATTTCTTCTTTTGTCAGAACGTCACTAAAACCAACCATGCCTAAGGCTGAAAATATGCCGCCGTAAACTATGTCCGTAAATGCCTGATGGCTTCCTTTGTTCATATACCTCAAATCTGGGATGGTTCCACTACTCGCAAGATTTAATCCATGACACCGCATGCAATGTTGTTGGTACATTGCTTGGCCATCTTTAATCGATTGTGCACTTCCATTTCGTGCAGGAGGCTTCGACATTTCCTTAGAGATATGCCTCTTTGGTAAAATTTCTTTACCACCCAATTTATATACCAACAACCTACCTACGCCCCCTCCTCTTGTCTCTGGCTGAGAGAATACTAACGCGACTGAACCACCCCAACCCGCCATAACGGCAATGTATTGCTCACCATTAACGGCATAACTAATCGGAGGTGCAATAATCCCGTTTTTTGCATCACTTGACCATAGCTTTTCCCCCGTATCAGCTCGATATGCATTAAATTGACCACCGCCATCACCTTGAAACACAAGATTTGATTTCGTCGTTAGGACACCACCATTCCACATACTGGCATGATCGACTCGCCAAATTTCTTTTTGCTTTATAGGATCCCAGGCAATTAACTTTCCCCTGAGTAAGTGACGCATCACTGCGTTGCTTAGTGCAGGATCGAGTCCGGACATGGGATCTTCGACACCCTTGCCTTCATTCTGACCGATATTCCAATGTCCACCTTCGGCATACTTGAATCTTTTAGGATGAGAATAGGGAGCG
>JAESSY010000117.1 GCA_016763855.1 Pseudomonadales bacterium | reverse complement strand
CTTGACGATGAAACAATCTGATGTAAGCTATTGATGCTTGAGGTGGTGACGCTCAATTGGTGCTCAGCGACGGGAATGAACCGGCCCCGGGCACCATTTAACCCTATACATTCAATATCCTGACTCTTGTCAAATTCCCACTTAGCTTTGTAATATGGCTTTAATCTCGCTCAAATGACCGTATTTGCCATTCCACAATTCAATTATCTTAGCTAACGTGAATTTCACTCATTGTACTTACACCATCCTGACATCGTTATGTCAGGATGATTTACTTTTTTTGTTATTAACATACATATCATGAAGCATATAGTTTTGCCAAACAAAGTGTCAGAGTGTCACTTTGCAGTAGTAGAATCTTATTCTGATTCAGTGTTTTGATTCTTAGTGCTGACCATGCCGGATGACAAATCAGGCCATGCCAGTTTCAAATATAGGAACATTGACCAAAGCGTTAATCCTGCTGCTATATAGAGGGAAATATATCCAATCATTGCAAATAAGTTGTCCCGAGCTGCACCATTAACAAGAAGAATGATGATAGACACCATTTGAAAACCTGTTTTAATTTTACCTATTAGTGAAACCGCGACACTTTGTTTATCACTATATTGGGCCATCCATTCTCGGAGCGCTGAAACCACAATTTCACGGCCTACAATAACCATGGCAGGAATAGCCAATATTGCACTTGCCTGAACCTCAACTAGCAGTACCAAAGCCGTTGCTACTAATAGTTTATCTGCAACAGGATCAAGAAAAGCACCAAAAGGCGTCATTTCGTTTAATTTTCTGGCGAGGTATCCATCTAACCAATCAGTAATACTCGCCACAGTAAACACGATGGCAGATGCAAGATACCGCCATTCAAAAGGTAGGTAGAAAACAATGACCAATACCGGAATAAGCAAGATACGCAGGCTTGTCAAAATATTGGGCAGGCTAATAGGTAAATTCATGCTTGCCTTGGAGATCCGTTCTTAATTTACTAGGTGTGAAGGGTAGCATAGATGTGGTTAGCAAGGGTGATACTAACACCATCTACCTTAGCCAGTTCTTCCATGCTCGCGCTTTGAACATGCTGTGCACCACCAAAATATCTTAGAAGCGCCCTTCTCCGCTTTGGGCCAACGCCTTCGATATCTTCTAATAGTGATCTTTTTCGCGTCTTACCACGCCTCTGGCGATGTGCTGTGATAGCAAACCTATGACTTTCATCCCGTATATGTTGTATGAGATGTAAACCAGGGTCGTCAGGGGCAAGTTCAATTTCTTGATATCGATCAGAATCTGGGACTGCGAGAAACAGACTCTCTAGACCTGCTTTTCTGGTAGGTCCCTTGGCAACACCGACCAATCTCACTTCTGTTATTTGTAAGCTTTCCATTATTTTTTCGGCTTCATGTAACTGGCCTTTTCCACCGTCGACAAAAAGGATATCGGGTAACTTACCTTCCCCTTTCTTAATTCTCGTATATCTTCGAGACAGTGCTTGAGACATAGCAGCGTAGTCATCACCAGGTGTGATGCCATCAATATTAAATCTGCGGTAGTCAGATTTTAGAGGGCCGTTTTGGTCGAATACCACGCAGGATGCGACTGTAGCTTCTCCGGAACTATGGCTGATATCAAAGCATTCAAGTCTCTCAGGTAAGTCTTCAAGAGACAGGGCAATTCGAAGAGACTCAAACCTTTGGCGAATATTGTTCTTGTTACTAAGATGTACCCCAAGGCTTTGCTCTGCATTGGTTAAGGCTAGATTTATCCATTTTTGCCGATGACTTCTTACCTTGTCGGATATGACTACTTTACGTTCTGCTTTTTCCCCTAGCGCTTCGGCAATGACCATTTTCTCTTCAATTACAGCACTGGATATAATTTCTCTGGGTATTTCTCTACCTCCGAACCCAGTAAGATAAAATTGAGGTATGAATGCTGCAAGTAACTCGCTTTCGTTCATTTCTATCTTTACTTTCGGGAAGTAGGTTTTATTGCCAAGCATTCTCCCACCTCGAATAAACATGACCAGAACACATACTGCTCCAGGCTTCAAAATCCCTGCAATAATATCGATATCGCCGTGACTACCCGTAACATACTGTTGCTCTTGGATTTTCTGTAAATGCGTTATCTGATCTCGGAATGTTGCTGCGCGTTCGAAATTTACCTTCTCAGAAGCCGCGTCCACTTTGTTTGCGAGATCATCAATTAACATCCTGTTCTTGCCCTTCAGAAATTTTCTGGCATCGAGGACGTCTTCAGCATACTCGCCTTCAGTGATTAGCCCACAACAGGGCCCTGAGCATCGTTTAATTTGATATTGAAGACAGGGGCGCGATCTATTTTTAAAAAAGCTGTCTTCACATTGTCGAATGCGAAAAACTTTTTGTAAGATATTGAGGCTGTCTCGTACTGAATAAGCACTTGGAAAAGGTCCAAAATACTGTCCCTTTTTCCTTTTTGCTCCTCGATGAAAGGATAAGCGAGGATATTTGTCTTGATCGGAGAGAAAAATATAGGGGTAAGACTTATCGTCCTTGAAATCAATATTGTAGGTCGGCCTCAATTCTTTTATAAGCGTTTGCTCAAGTAATAATGCTTCGGTCTCACTACTTGTTACAGAAATTTCTATTGTGTTTATCTTGGCAACGAGGGCCAGGGTTTTAGAATCGAGAGCGGTAGAGCGAAAATAGCTTGAGACGCGATTGTGTAAATTTTTGGCTTTGCCTACATAAAGAATATTCACGGATTCATCAAACATACGATAAACCCCAGGACGGGTTGTCAATTGTTTGAGGAACCTCTTGTGATCAAATACTGGCATTCGTACTTAAGATGAAAGTGAAAATCATTCATGCGACTGTCCGGGATATTACATCGGTTTCCGTCGCCTCGGAATCTATAATGCCATACTTTATCGCGAGTTTGGTCAATCCAACATCATTTTGCACATCCATTTTATCAAAGATTCTATATCGATAGCTGTTGATCGTTTTGGGGCTTAATGACAATTTTTCAGATATATCCATCACCCTGTATCCTTCGATCACCATTAAGGTGATTTGCATCTCTCGACTTGATAATAGTTCAAATGGACAGATGGATTTATTGGAATAGGGTTTTAACACAAGTTGTTGAGCTATCTCAGAACCAATATAACGTTGACCGGACATCACTTTCTTGATCGCTTTTACAATTTCGGCAACATCAGCTCTTTTAGTTAGATAGCCAACAGCACCGACTTCCATGAGCTTTGACGGATAAGGTTCATCTTCGTAAATCGTCACGGCAATGATTTTGACTTCAGGATCGGCGCGAAGACATCTTCTGGTCGCTTCGAGCCCACCCATACCCGGCATCTGCACATCCATTAAGATAACATCTGGCTTGATATCTCTGAGGATGTCGATGGCTTGCTCGCCACTTTCAGCCTGTCCCACAACTTCTATACCCTCTATATCTGAGAGTAGTCTAACGGTACCTACACGTACCAATTGGTGATCGTCAACAACAAGAACTCTAATCATATTTTCATCTCCAAAAACTTTTTATTTTTATCTAAACCTTTCCGGAACATTGAACAACATACAATGCTTGGAGATGAATTGGAAGATGGTAAAACACTGAAATAGCAGAAGGAAATCACTATCTGTTTACGGCTATGTAGGCAAAATAGATTCTGTTTCACATGAATATTTGATCAAAAAATGAACAGGATGGCAAGGGCACATCTTCACTTGATTACAGAACCCCTAACATTATTTTAATGTCAGGGGCAATGGCTTACATCGTTAGCTAAAAGACTGTAATCCAGTTTGAGCTCGACCTAAAATTAATGCGTGGACGTCGTGAGTTCCTTCGTAGGTATTGACTGTTTCCAAGTTCATCATATGCCGGATCACAGGATACTCATCAGAGATACCATTTCCCCCGTGCATATCTCTTGCCATACGAGCAATATCTAGTGCTTTTCCGCAATTGTTTCGTTTCATCAAAGAAATGTTCTCGACTGCACAATTATCATCATCCATCAAACGACCAATACGCAATGCGCCTTGTAAACCCAGTGTGATTTCAGTTTGCATATCGGCTAACTTCTTCTGAATCAATTGATTCGCAGCCAGTGGACGTCCAAACTGCTTTCTCTCCATCGTGTAACTATGGGCAGCATGCCAGCAAGCTTCAGCGGCACCCATCGCACCCCAAGCAATACCAAATCTGGCTTTGTTAAGGCAACCAAAAGGCCCACCTAGCCCTTTGGCATTAGGTAGCATATTCTCTTCTGGAATCTCGCAATCACTCAGGACGATCTCTCCAGTGATGGAAGCTCGCAGGCTAAATTTTCCTTCGATCTTGGGTGTGTTAAAACCCTTGAACCCGCGTTCAACAATAAATCCACGAATAACCCCATCTAGCTTGGCCCAAACCACAGCAAGATCTGCAATGGGTGAGTTAGTAATCCACATCTTTGCGCCATTGAGTCGATATCCGCCATCGATTTTCTCAGCACGGGTAATCATCCCGCCAGGATCCGATCCAAAATCAGGTTCAGTCAAACCAAAACACCCTACCCACTCTCCTGTGGCCAATTTTGGTAAATATTTCTCTCGCTGTTCTTCAGAACCATAGGTATAAATTGGATGCATAACCAGAGAAGACTGAACGCTCATCGCAGAACGATAGCCGCTATCCACCCGTTCGACTTCTCTTGCTACCAATCCGTAGGATACATAGTTTACATTTGAGCAACCATATTTTTCAGGCAAGGTTGCCCCTAACAAACCTAGTTCTCCCATCTCATTCATGATCTCTCGATGGAAGTTCTCGTCTCGAAATGCCTGTCGAACACGGGGTGCTAATTTGTCTTCTGAGTAGTCTCTGGCCGTATCTCTAATCAGTCGTTCATCTTCAGACAATTGATCATCCATAAAGAAAGGGTCTTTCCAGTTAAACGTTGTCATCCACATTTCCTAGCTCATGATGGCGATTTGGGTTAAGCATGATTACAATGAAACCGCCGAAAGCGCGCAGTATACCCAATTTAAATATCAAAGAGCTTATTACTAAAGAGAAATTTATGGCACTAGATCAAGAAACCTTAAATCAGCTTCTCGATACAATTACAAAATTTGTTGATAAGCGACTTCGCCCACTTGAATCACAAGTTGGATTGGAAGATCGAATTCCTGAGGAGGTCATTGAGGAAATGAAAGCCCTTGGGCTATTTGGACTCACCATTCCAGAAGAATACGATGGACTTGGGCTTAATATGACAGAAGAAGTGGCTGTGGCTCAGGCTTTTGGGCACACCTCCCCTGCTTTCAGATCAATCTTTGGGACCAATGTTGGGATTGGTTCTCAGTCACTTATCATAGATGGAACGGAAGAACAGAAAAGGAAATACCTTCCCAAAATGGCAACAGGGGAAATCATTGGCTCTTTTTGTCTCACAGAACCTGACGCTGGTTCTGATGCAGCAGCGGTCAAAACAAGTGCTAAAAAAGCGGGAGATCACTACACAATATCCGGCACAAAAAGGTTTATCACTAATGCACCTAAAGCCAATTTGTTTACTGTTTTTGCTCGTACAGATCTATCAGAAACAGGATCGAGAGGTGTTTCTGCATTTCTGATCGATGCCGATACCAAAGGGATATCTTTGGGTAAACCCTACCGAAAAATGGGGCAACAAGGGACCTATGTTTGCGATGTTATTTTTGACGATGTACTGGTACATCAAGACAATCTAATTGGCGGCAAAGAGAATGTTGGGTTCAAAACGGCGATGAAGGTGCTCGACAAAGGCCGATTACATATCAGTGCCATTAGCATTGGCGTTGCAGAACGTCTCATTGAAGACAGTTTAAATTACGCGATGGAACGAAAACAATTTGGGAATGCCATTGTGGAATTCCAGCTCATCCAAGCCATGCTTGCAGATAGTCAAACTGACTGTTATGCAGCAAAGTGTATGGTTCAGGATACAGCGCGGAGACGGGATGAAGGCGAAAACGTGGCAGCGTTAGCAGCGAGTTGCAAATTATTCGCCACTGAAATGGTTGGGCGTGTCGCAGATAGAGCAGTACAAATACATGGTGGGGCCGGTTATGTAGAGGATTATGGCATTGAGCGTTTTTATCGAGATGTGCGATTATTCAGGATCTACGAAGGTACTTCCGAGATCCAGCGGACTGTTATAGCAAAAGACATGATAAAGCAAGCTGGCGGCGGGTAATCTTGGCGCTGATATGATTCAATAAGGATCTGTAAAAAAGCATACTGCCTTAGAATAAAAGTACTGTAATAGAAGTAAAATAGTTTAACGGAATGAAAGTAGTGCAAAAAAACGAAAGTGCAGTAATAGAATGAAAGGATACTCTACTCAGGAAGTCTCTGAGCTAATCGATCTACCAGAAACCGTCATACGGGATATTGCCCGCGGCGTTCTAGACCCTGACCGAAGTCCAAATCACCATTTTCGATTCAGTTTTCAAGATATTGTTGTCTTACGCACGGCGAAGGAATTGTTAAATTCGGGTATTCAAAGGAGCAAAATTAACCGTAGCCTTTTAGAACTACAACGGAAACTCCCTTCCAATCGGCCATTAACTGCACTGAGGATTAGTGGGGATGGTGGTGCGGTCGTTCTAAGAGACAATGTCAGTGTCTATAATCCGGAATCCGGACAAATACACTTTGATTTCGCAATATCAGAGCTTGCAGGAACAGTTGCCCCACTAGCAAGAAAAGCAGCCCAAGAAGCTGGAAACAGCGATCAGCTTTCAAGCGATGATTGGTTTGACTTGGGCGTTGATTTAGAAGCGGTCAGTCCTGAAGATGCACCCGCTGCATACAAGAGAGCCTTGGAACTTGATCCCGATCACGCTGACGCCCGGGTAAACCTGGGTCGTTTGTTACAGGAAGCAGGCGCTTTTGAAGCAGCTGAAGCACAATATCAGCAAGCTTTGTCTTCTGAGCCGGACAATATGTTGGCGGCTTTCAATTTAGGCACCCTTCTCGAAGATGCCGGCAGAATACATGACGCAATATCGGCCTATAAAAATGCGGCAGCTTTTGCTGATGCCCACTACAATTTATCTAGGCTATACGAATTAGTGGGTCAGCACACCGAAGCGCTAAAACACCTAAAAACCTATCGACGACTGATAGATCAGAAATAGACATATGGAAGCTCAATTAGAGGGAGCAGCTATGGATAAACCTGAAGATAAACGAGGCGAACCCCGGATACCTCACGATATTCGTTTTTTTGTGCACGTCCATGAATGTAAAGAAGATCCCGATATGGTGGGCGTATCCATCGCCTGTGAAGCCATAGACTTTTCGAAACGAGGCCTTCAGCTTAAAACTGATACAAAACTAATACCTCATTCCCTTCTGAATGTCACCATTGGTCTTGGCGATCCCTTTGCAATGTATCTTCTGCGAGGAGAGGTTCGTTGGGTCAGGGGAGATGCACCGGAAGTATTCATCGGTGTATTGTTAGAGGATGTAGAAGGGACCGACTACGAAAAGTGGGAAAGTGATTTCCAGGGCATTTTTAACACCTGAAAATAAATTGGCTAATGAATGATGGGATCGAAAGTTTCCATCGCCATTCTAATGAGCCGATGCCCGAGCAAGGTCTGATAGCCCTTTCTTCGGGTTTCGCCATCTTCTGTATATTCAAATTGATATTCTCGCCATACCCGCCAGTTATCGTTCATATCGCGACTCAATGATATCCGAATCTGATGTACAGTTTGATCCAGTAACTGCACTTCACAACGCTTACATTCTCTCCGTGCATGACTTATCGCGATTTCTTTACATCGCATAGCTTCTAACCAGTAGAGGCTATACACGCATGCACCAATAATGAAAAGCATTTCAGCCATAAGTCAGTATTTAACATAAACAGGAAAGACATGTTGGCACTTAGCGCTGGGCAAAACAATGCTCAATTTGTGCTTCATTTTTGCTACTAGGGCTTAACAAATCAAATGGAATAACGTATATTGCGCGCTCGATGGAGGGGTGTCTGAGCGGCCGAAAGAACTGGTCTTGAAAACCAGCGTCGGGTTAAACCGACCGTGGGTTCGAATCCCACCCCCTCCGCCATTTCAACATTCTCCAGCCTCCGCTAAAACACTTCAAACCCTTTAAAAACCAGCCTTCTGTAGACTTTAGCATTCTCTATCAATCGTTACCGTTTTATAGTATTCTCGGTTTTTAGTCGCACAGGTAGTCACACGGACGAGATATTGAGTTCGAATCCCGAATATTTTGTGAGGATTGATCCAGATGCCCAGAATAGCCAAACCGCTATCGCCCACTCAAGTCTTGAAGGCGAAAGCTAAAGAAAATGAGTACACCTTGGCGGATGGCAAAGGATTAGGGCTAAGAATAAAGCCAAATGGTTCAAAAAGATGGTTATTCAACTATTCACGACCATATACAAAACGTAGAACGAACATAAGCCTTGGTCCCTACCCTGACGTTTCCTTAAGTGAAGCCAGAGAGGCTCGACTAGAGGCGGAAAAGCTGCTTGCCAAAGATATTGACCCGCGAGAGCATTGGATTGCACAGGAAAGAGCAAACAATGATCTCGCTAATAACACCCTCAACCATGTGACTAAGCTTTGGATAGAAACCCGCACCAAAATCACACAGGCACACCGAGAAGACGTTATAGGCTCGCTAGAAAAGCACATCCTTCCCAAACTTGGCAAAATACCCATATCAAGAATAAAAGCGCCTGATGCCATCTCAGCTCTTAAGCCACTTGCCAACCAAGAGAAACTGGAAACAGTTGGAAGGGTCGCACAGAGGCTAAATGAGGTAATGATGTTTGCTGTGAATGCAGGGCTGATTACCAATAACCCTTTGGCCGGAATTCGTAAGGTGTTTGCGCCGCCCAGCAAAAAGAATATGCCTACACTCAAGCCTGATGAATTGCCGGAATTCATGGAGCTACTCTCCAGGGCTAAAATTCACGTCACTACACGGCAGCTAATACTGTGGCAACTTCACACTATGGTTCGCCCTGGCGAAGCTGCTGGCACTCAATGGGATGAAATTGATCTTGAAGATGCCGTCTGGGTTATATCACCTGAACGAATGAAGATGAAAAGAGGCCATACCGTGCCCCTGAGCACTCAATGCCTGGCAATTCTGGAATGCATGAAACCTATTAGCGGTCACCTCGAACACGTATTTCCAGCCAGTAGGATTCCAAAGAACCACACAAATGATTCAACGGCCAATATGGCATTGAAGAGAATGGGCTTGAAAGGTCGATTGGTTGCTCATGGTATGCGCTCCATCGCCAGCACAATACTGAATGAACAAAGATTTGATTTCGATGTGATTGAATCGGCACTTGCCCACACTGACAAAAACAAAATAAGAGCTGCTTACAACCATGCCGAATACCTAGAACCCAGAAGAGTGATGATGAGTTGGT
>JAESSY010000116.1 GCA_016763855.1 Pseudomonadales bacterium | reverse complement strand
TCGAGTTGATAGGGTAGAATCATATTAAGCCTTGTTCTGTGCACCCAATGGGTGATGGTCTGTTTTGTCACTAACCATTATACAGTCAAGGCTTTCTAGGTTTTAGGGTTTTCTATCTGGGGATTGGGGTTGTAGAAAGACTTGACCCTGTCTGTGGGTTCTCACTTTAGATAAGTAGATGTAGAGCATGGGTCAACATCAAAAAATTTGATTATCCTTGTTGCTTACAGATCACCATGTTTTCCTATTCCCATAATGAAGAAGCTACACTTAAAGGTATAAGAATGGAAAGTGCGACTAACGCCACCACCACTAATAATAGCGGGAATGTTAAAACTTCAGAGCAATCTCATTTCGATGTCGTTGTTATAGGCAGCGGATTTTCTGGTTTGTTGTGTGCTATTGAGTTGAAAGATGCGGGAGTTGATAATGTAAGGGTATTTGAAATGACACCCTCTGTTGGTGGCGTTTGGAGTAACGGCGGTGTAGGAGCCTATCCGGGGGCCGCTTGCGACGTACCTGCTTATACCTATCTCCCCTTTTTGGATAGGACGGGATTTATTCCCTCAAGAAAGTATGTCAGCCAACCAGAAATTGCTGGGTATGCTGAAATGTTAATCGATAAAGAGGAGATTGGAGATAAAATTAGATTTTCTCATAAAGTAGTGAAAGTCTGTTTTATTGGGAAGGGAGAAAAAGTCTGGGAGATATTTACTGAAAATACCGTCACAGGCGAAACTACTGAAATTGTAACCTGCCAACATGTTGTTGCTGCAAATGGACCGTTATCGAGTCCAAGAATGCCAGAGATACCAGGCATGCAGGCATTTAAGGGAACAAGTTTCCACACCGCACACTGGGATCGATCTGTAAAACTGCAAGGCAAACGTGTTGGTATTGTAGGGACTGGTGCATCTGCGGCGCAGGTTATTACCGCCATTGTTGATCAGGTTGATACCTTAACTGTTTTTCAACGAACACCTACTTGGTGTTTGCTAAGAGATGATGAACCTACGCCACCTGAACTCGTGGAGAAGTTTCGGGCGGGTGGCTATAGTGAATCTCTACGACACATCGATTGGAAAGGAGAAGAAAGCACTAACGAGGAAGGTGCAGTGTCATTTGAGGCGCTACATGATGAAAAACAAAATGCAGCCATCTGTGCTGAGATAGCCAAAAGAATAGAAGCGGAAGTTGATGATCCGACAGTGAGAGAACTGTTAACCCCTGATTATCCGTTTTTCTGTAAGCGTGCATTATTTATTGATGATTATTACAGTACTTTTAATAAAGCTAATGTCACGCTAGTTGATGATGAGGGTGGTGTCGTTAAAGTGAATGAAACGGGACTTGAAATAGCCCGTGGTGAAAAGTTCGATTTAGATGTCATTATCTATGCTACTGGTTTTGATAGTAACCACATTCCTTTTCTCATTGAAGGTCGCTCTGGTGAAACCCTAGCTGATAAGTTTGGTGCAAATGAAGCAAACAATTATCAGATGACTAGGCCGCATTCGTTATGGGGCCTTCATGTAGTGGAAATGCCAAATCTCTATATGATGATTGGACCGCAGAGTCTTAATCCCGTCACTAATGTGACACTTCTGTGTGAGGAACAATCCAAATATATTGCGAATCTTGTTGTTGAAATGAAAGGCTCAGGCCATATTGAAGTAGAGCCAAGCGAGGAAGCAGTTGAACATTGGACAGCCCTCTGTGAAAGATCATCGGAAGGTAAGGTTTGGCTGAAATGCAACAATTGGTATATGAAATCGACAAAGACTGATACTGCTGCGGGAAGAGAGCGATCGTCAGGTATGTGGATGGGTTCGTATATAGATTACTTGAAACATCTGTTGGGCGAAGAAGGTGGTCCTAAAGGATCTTTACTCAATTTTTACTAATTCGAGGCCGTAATAATCTGCTTTTCTGGGTATTCCTAAGAAATTATCGCAGAACACGGCATACTGAATGAAGGTATTAAATTCATACAGAATCCATTTGGCGCAATTGGTCTGGTACCGAAAGTGAAACAAGTCCTTGGGGTATCGTCATGACCCTTCTACAAATAGTCGATCTCCAACAGGTTTTTATAAATCATTCTTAGCAAATAAATTGATATTTGATGCTCTCTTAACGAGAATAGGAGGCATATAGCTAATTTTATGGACCAAGTTCAGTGACAACAATTTACCAGATTACAGATCCTCATGTTCCCTTGCAGGGAAATGACGTACAGTCTGCCTTCCTGAAACTGATGCGTTTTATTAAAGAGAACCCTGCTGATCTACTGGTTATGACGGGTGACATGCCAGGCATAGATGGCAGTACGGAGGTCTATGAATGGATAAAGAATAAGGTCCCTGAAACACAAAAATATTATGTTATTCCGGGAAACCACGATAATGCAGATAATCTATTCTCCGTTTTTGGAGGATCTATTTGTGGAAATGCAGAGTTTCTATTTACTGACCCACTAGATGAGATTGATCTTGTGTTCACCAACACCGGTTCAACACGATTTCCTGTTGCCCATTTGAATTATCTGCAGCAAGCGTCTATTAGAGAAGACTCCATTCTTTTCACTCACTTTCCTACTAAAAAAATATCTGATGGTTTTATGGATAGAACCTATCCGTTAGGCAATATAGCGGAAGCAGATAAGGCAATTCGAGAAAGTAATATTAAGCATGTATTCTGCGGTCATTTTCACACGGAATTTCACATAGAAGATGGATATCATCTTCATGTTACGCCGTCTCCTGCATTTAGCATTGCGCTAGAGGAACCTGATATCGTCTTTACAGGCAGATGCATACCTCTAAGGAAGATACATATCGATGGAAAAATATGTACTACAGAGGTCATTTATCTATGATTAGGGTACCAGCCAGCTCAAATCTTCCGTTAGAGCAACATTAAGGCTTAGCTCGACCTTGTTTTGATTCATTGTGAATAGCTTCCATGTACCATACTGATCATTTCTCATTAAAATATCTGTGTTTCCATCGCCATCATAATCACCCATTGAGGCCATTTTCCAATCTAGGTCATCAGTCACATTGAGAAAGCCCGATGTGCTGACGTTGAAGTCATCGAACTGATAGGCTAGCCACGATCCGTTTTTGTAGCGAAGAAGTAAGTCATCCTTCTCGTCGCCATTAAAATCGCCGCTTCCTATAGCTTGCCAATCGAGACTTTTCTTTAAGGCCACCAGACTATTCGATTTTATCTTACCGCCATTCATCAAAAAGAGTTCCCAACTACCGTCATCGTTTCTTAACAGTACATCGGACTTTCCATCACCATCGTAATCACCGATCGCGGTAACTGAATAATCTAGATTAGTAGGCAAGGATGGTCTTTTAGTAGATTTGATATCGGTACCGTTAAGAAAGTAAATGTACCAACGACCATCAGCATGTCTAAGCAAGACATCACCCTTACCATCACCATCAAAATCGCCGTCACCTTTGATCGCCCAACTTAAATTTCCCGTCATACTGAGCTTTGCGCTTTGTGCAACCTCTTCGGAACTCATGATAAAGACTTGCCATTCGCCGGTGGTTTGGTCTCGTAAGAGAATGTCTGCGATCCCGTCACTATTATAGTCACTTCTCCCGACTGCTTTCCAAACAGGATCATTTGCGAGGGACATACTAGCGACCACGAGAACTTCCGATCCATTCATGGTGTTGAGACTCCAATCACCATTGATGTGTTGAAGAATAACGTCTGAAGTTCCGTTGCCGTCAGAATCAAGTTTACCTCGAGCCCAGGAATCGACTTCTGCAACACTAACCTGATAGTAATCAGCGATTTGAGCTGCGACCATGTTCAAGGTATAGGCGGCGTCGGCACCTTGGCCCTTGCTTCGACTAATGCCACATTTTCCCGTACCGCAAGCTAGGCTAGGATTGGAAAAGAGGTTTATTTTGCTCGCATTAAATTCTGAAGAATAAGCCATGACTGTTGCGAAATCGTCATCAACACCATAGCCGAGTGCGTACTCAAAAGTGGCGCCCGAACCATTTTGTTTTCTTGAGTGATTAAGCCCCATGTTGTGCCCAAGTTCATGTGCTAAGACATAGGTACTGCAATCAATACTGACATGGGAATAACCATAGTCAGCTTCTCTGGGGTTTGAAAAATCTCCTTGGGTGCCGTTTCCACCTATCCAAGCAATACCACAATAACCGTCATCTGCATAAGGGCGCATGAGGACAACCAGGTCAGCACCATATTGCTGCCGTAGGGCTGGAATGGTAGAAAATGCGGGATGGGATTGTTGTGTAATATGGTTTACTGCGGTTTCTGAATCGTAGCTAGCTTCATAGTTTACTTTTTCAGTATGGACTAGCCGAAGTGACAAATTGATCCCACTATCTTTGTAAATTTGATTGGATACATCGACAAGGTGATTGATGCGCGTCTGAACGCTATTATTATAAAGCGATTCAGCTGCATCATTGTAGACGATCATGATATCTATCGTAACTGCACCGGTTGCAGTAGGGCTTAGTTTATCTAGAATGATTTCCTGTCTCAAATTTAACCAGGAAAATAACCCGATGGTCATCAAAATGAAGATGATGAGTGATGTGGCTATCAGATTTTTATTTCGTAAATTCATGTTTCGCCTAATATTCTTTAATCTGTTCTAACGATTAATATCTGGGATAATATAACCGTCTAAGTTAGTGTCTATTAGATAATCCAAATTTGCTATGGAAACAATCCAACCACTATCACCTTCGGCTTCCATTACATAGGAACCATCTGGTGTATTTATCGTGGCAAAGCTTGCCTGAACACCTGAAGTGATTATGACGCTATAGGGAAGGTCGGTATCTCTTAGATGGCCCGACACTGTGCGGTCACCATTTCGGTGCTTACGGATTTGTTCCACATTCATAGCATAAGATTGTGCTAGTTGAGGGATACTTAAGGAGATTTTATCTCCAATTCTGAGTTTATGTATCTTGTCGTGACTAATCTTTAAAGCTTGAGGGTTTAGACCCTTATTAAGGAATCTGTCCGGCACCAGTTCTTGATTTGCTGACTCTGACCAGAGTGTATTGCCATCCATTGAGCCCGTATTAGTTTGTCTATTTATAGTACTCGTCATAGTGCTCGCGAGTGAAAGATCATCTTGCGTTGAACTTTCTTCAATAGCATAGTCAGGCTGGGCTACTTCTCCTTGGGCAATAGGTGCTACTACTTCCATCACTTGTTCGCTCTTGACGGACATATTTGAATCTAACTGTTTAATGAAAAATCGAGCACCCACGATGATCGTTATTAGGGTAATCCCGAGTAGAAAATATTTTGTCACGCTTAGGTCCCATTTCCATTTCTATTTCTATAAATATACTACGAGGTTGGGTTTTCTCAAGTTTGAGTAATCAAAATACGATGGAATCGACAGATGGAAGAATAGATGGAGATCGACTGTCAAGTTTATTGACACTAATTAATATTTTTAGGATAAGTGCCAAAGAAGTGACGGTTAATCGGTGTCGTGTTATGGGCTTCTTAGCTATTCTAGTTTTGGAAATAATTGATGATAAATTGTCTGAAACTCTCGGTTTTACTTGAGAGTTGTCGACCAACTTGATGAAACAACTGAACGGGATGAGCAGGAGTTCTAAGTCTGGGAAGAATTTG
Organism: Pseudomonadales bacterium; assembly: GCA_016763855.1. Lineage (GTDB taxonomy): Bacteria > Pseudomonadota > Gammaproteobacteria > Pseudomonadales > Azotimanducaceae > JAHRVQ01. The sequence continues at coordinate 31,625 of JAESSY010000116.1, read as the reverse complement.
TTGGAGCGTGCCGATTTCGATTTGGGGGTTAACTAAATAATTGGGTAGCGGCGCTATTCCTATGCCCATGAGTGTAGATTGATATGCCATTTCTATATCGTTCACTGTAAGGTGGAAACCGTTGAAGACGTCGATGTTTTCAAAAAAGTCATCGAGCTGGCGAACCTGACGAAACTCGATAGCAGATATTTTTATGAGTCTATGCTTGGTGAGATCATAGACAGTATCGGGCTGTCCAAATTCTTTTATGTATTCCTTCGAGGCGCAAAGGACAACATTATGATTGGCAAGTGTTGTTGTCTTTAGTGCGGCGTCCTGTATTTGTCCCAAATGAATGCCGAGATCGAATCCATCTTTAACGCGCTCTAGGGAGTGATCTGTGAGGAATAATTCTATCTTGACTTCGGGATAGACTTCTCTGTACGTACTAATAATTCTTGCTAGGATTGCACGGCCGAATATGGGTTCTGCGGCGATTCTTAAAGTACCTCTGGGAGTTGTGTCCATGTCAGCAATGAGGGATTCTGTTTCAGCTAACTCATCAAGCGTCCGACGGATTCTACTATAATATATTTCTCCTGCTTCGGTGGGATTGACGGATCGTGTTGTACGATTTAGCAATTGCACGCCGAGTCTCGATTCTAGTTGGCTGATTTGTTTGCTGACCGCAGATGGCGTGATACCTAAGTTTTTCGCCGCAGTGCTAAAGTTTTTTGTCGCAACGACCTCTGAAAATATATTTAGGGAATCTAATTTCGCCATTCTCAGTTTTTCTCACTGGCTAACTATTCTGATTGAATTAAACACTTCCATTAACTAAGCACTTCCATCAACTAAACGTTGGGATCGATGGCATCTGGCTAGGGCTATCGTGTATTATTAAAGTCTTTTAACACTGTTGGCTATCATGCACAAGATTAAGGTATTGAACAATATATCTGCGAAGGGATTGGAGAAATTTTCTCCTGAACGTTTTGAATTGGGTGAAGCAATCGAAGCGCCTCAAGGTATTCTTGTTCGCAGCAGTCAGCTGGCTAGCGCTGACATCGGTAAGGAATTACTTGCAGTGGGTAGAGCAGGTGCGGGGGTTAATAACATTCCAGTAGACGAGATGACAGATAAGGGTATTGTTGTTTTTAATACACCCGGCGCTAATGCAAATGCGGTGAAGGAGTTAGTAATGACAGGGTTGTTGCTATCTCAGAGAGGTATTATTGAGGGTATCGACTTTGTTAATTCTTTATCACGATTTGGTGATGGCGGAAGTGAATCTGATAAAGCAGAATTAAACAGTCTGATTGAGGCAAATAAAAAGAAGTACAAAGGATCAGAGTTGAAAGGTAAGACCTTAGGTGTTCTAGGTTTGGGTGCAATCGGGTCAATGGTTGCAGAAATGGCACTACAGATGGGTATGAGAGTGCTTGGATATGATCCAGCATTGTCGGTTGAAGCAGCATGGCGATTACCGAGTCAAGTCAAGAAAATGGACAATATGCAGAGTCTGTTTTCCAATTCAGACATTGTTACCTTACATGTACCTGCCCTTGAATCAACCTTGAACCTAATTAATCAGGAATCTCTTTCCTGCTTTAGACAAGGCGCAGTGCTTCTGAATTTTTCCAGAGCCCAAATTGTCAATGAATCCGATATTGAGCTTGCCCTTGATGAAGGTCGTATTAGTCAATACATCTCTGATTTCCCGAGCCTAACGTTGATCGGAAAACCCGGTGTGATTTCAACACCTCACCTTGGCGCGAGCACGATGGAAGCAGAAGAAAATTGCGCCATGATGGTAGCAGATCAAATGATAGATTTTTTGGAGAATGGCAACATTCATAACGCCGTTAATTTCCCAAAGGTCAGTCTGGAACGAACAGATGGATATCGAATTACATTTACCAATAAAAATGTCCCTCGTATCTTGGGTAGTGTTCTTTCAATCCTGGCTGACAAAAATATCAATGTTATTGATATGCTAAATAGAAGCTTAGGTGATATTGCCTATAATATTATCGATATTGAAGTGAAACCCGCGATAGATCTTGAAGCAGAAATTTTGAAAATCGATGGTGTCATTAACGTGCGCCTTTTTATATAGGGAATGTTTTTTAAGTAGGACACCCAACCAATCCACTATCTCTTACAAACCCTCGATCCGATCTCCGGTACCCATTTGATCTTTCAGCCCTTCTGACAAAATCGATAGACAAGTACGCTCACCAAATGACTTATCCCAGATCACATTTGGTCGACCCAGAAGGCGGCGTCTATCACGTTTGTTCCCGATGTGTGCGACGTGCCTACTTGTGCGGTACTGATCAACAATCAGGACGTGACTTTGATCATCGCAGAGAATGGATAGTCGATAGGATAAGAACACTATCTAAGATCTTCGCCATCGATATCTTCGGCTATGCAGTGATGTCTAATCACTATCATATTGTCTTACAAGTGAACTCACCTGAACCTCAAGACTGGGCCGACGATGAGATAATAGAACGATGGCTTATGCTCAACCCAAGAAAGCATGAAACGCCGGTTTCACGAAGTACGCGTAAATCAAGCCTATTGGCCAATCCAGACAACATAACAAAGTACCGAAAGCGACTTGGCTCACTTTCCTGGTTTATGCGTTACCTCAATGAACCCATTGCCAGGCGGGCCAATAAAGAAGACGCCTGTAAAGGGAGATTCTGGGAAGGTCGATTTCAATCACAAAGGTTATTAGATGATCATGCCGTGCTAGCGGCCATGGTCTATGTCGATCTTAATCCGTTGAGGGCTGGGATGGTTAAAGATGCGACCGAGGCCGAGCATACTTCATTATCCCAGCGTATCAGCGAAGAGCCTAAATTCAATGAAGTCCTGACAGCAATCGACAAACCGGATACCGAACTACCCTTTTCATTTACATTGAGTGAATATCGACAAATCGTAGAATGGACAGTCATTTCGCAACAATCTCAACGTCCCGTTAATCTAGCGGGTCTACCACCCGCCGAGCTATGGATACATCACTATCTGCCTAAGCCCAATTGTTGGCAAAGAGCACAGGGTTCGGTCCAGGCAATCAAGGATTATGCAAAAGAAATAGGGCAATGTTGGATACAGATTCGATCTGCGCAACTCGTTACCTAAAACGATAATAATCGCTTTCTTCATTACCTCAAGCACGAATTAATCCCTCTCAATTTACTTTTTGTATCCTATCTTCCGGGATTAGCTATGTCATTTTAAAAATGATACCGCTCACTTGCAAATCTATGATGGGATTGGGAAAGCTTGGGTGTCCGTAATTTCTGTAATTTCTATCCGTAATTTCTTTTTGAATGGGCAAAATTCAACCAAGCAATCTCAATACTTTCGATTAAACTGTATCTAACGGAGGAATTTATGCGTCATTCAAATAGAAATCATAAAGTAGCGGAATCTTGGTCTAGTACTGCACGCACCAACAGTTTAATTGTGATTGTAGCCATGACGGTAATGGGCTGGTTCAGTGCCAAAGATTTAGGATTAATGTTTTCATCGGATGACTGGCAAACCACACAAGCGATCATTATTCAGTCAAAAGTAAACAAAGGCAGTCGTGGCGGCCCCGACTCGCCTTGGATCGAGTTTCGTTATCAAGTGGCGGGACAAAGGTTTGTCAGCGATCAAATCGATTTTGGTCAATGGTCTTATGATGTGCTCAGCTACCTTAAAGACTACCCAATAGGCGCAGAAGTAACGATTTATTATGATCCAGACGAGCCACAACAATCGGTACTGAATAAATCAGGTTCATTTATGGCCAACTTGTTTTTATGCCTACTCACTTGGGGAGCGGCAGCCACCACCTTTTATTATCGATTTATAAAACGTGAGAAATAGTAAATTTTAGGTCAGAGTAATACCACGTAAACTTACTGTTATCATTTAGCGATCGGGATAGTCGACGCCAACTCTTTGAACAGTTTGAATTACTCAATTCTTGCTCTGTATTCTTGATTTAGACTATCACCCACTGGTAGTTGTTCATTTAGTAACACTCGCCATTTTACAATAGTGGGATCAAAGCAGGGTGAATTGGAGGGTATGGCTGCACCACAAAACAATGTAGGGATATAAGTAAAAGTATCATCTCCTGAATCAAAGCTTTCTGTATTGATACTAAAAGGTGCAGTAATTGAAAACTGGGAGGTCCAGTTTCCACCAGATTCGACTAACTCAATGACAATAAAATCTGACAGATCATTGGTCAGTTCAACATTGATAGCTGGGCCGCTTCCCGAGTTATTGACATCATTGTTGTAAGTAATAATTAGACCAGGGCTTGCCGTGCCGCTAAATGTTTCTAGCACTGTCAGTAAAGGCATACCAAATAACTCAAAAGTAGAGATCGCAGTATCTGAAATTGCACCTTCCGTTCCTTCTTTACCGAGCACTTCTATCTGCCAAAGCCCTTCAAGTCCAAAGCCAGCAGGTGTGATTTCAAATTCGTAAGTTCGGGAAGCAGGGTCAGCTGCCGTAAGAAAGGTTAATTCGTTAGCTGGGGAGACTGGGGTTTGATCACCACTGGTTGGATCGGTAATAGTGATGCTTGGGCAATTGACTGTTGTAATACCATCACAACCTGTATTGACATCAAAAGAGCCGAAAGCATCCGTTATTAGAGCTCTAGCCCATATTGACCCACCAATCACAATGCCAGCTGGTAGAATTTCCGTACCACAATTTGGGGCGCAGCCCCCAGCGTCGTTTCCGCTAAGATCAAAAAACGTCAAACTCGTAACTTCTAAAGCGCCACTCACTGGCAATTGAATTTCCGAGTAAGGGGCTGATGAAACTTGGGAAACAAATACCGTAGTACCTCCTCCTGTGTTCGTAATCTCCAGTCGAAACTGGGAGCCAATATTTAAAGTTCGAGCTACTGAATTTGTTAAACTAAGTACAATTGTTTGAGCTGTCCCCCCTAGAAAGAAAGTAGCGGCAACTGAATCAACACTCACGAAGCCACTTCCATCATTGGCGTCTACAAAAAATTGGAAATTCATATTAGAATTAAAACCGCCACCAGTTTTTCTAAGGCGCAAGCTTAGCGCAATGGTGCCAGTCTCCAACACCATTTGTTTTTGTGTCCCTGCGGAATAGTTTACCTGTAGAGTAGCACCAGGCAATATTGTTGCTTCACTGATTGCATTGGGCTGCGTCCTACCTAAACTCGCAGCGCCTGCTAAATTATCTAAATACAGTTGCTTACTACCAATCGTTGCAATCTGTGATTGAGACAAAATTATCGTCGGCGCTACAGGGTTTGCCCCTGGGCCAACTGGATTAGTAATCGTAGCAATATTATTTATTAAGTCACCCGGATTACCCGCACCTACTATCGAATTAATCGTAATAAGACAACTTCCACCTGTTAGTACAGAAATATTAGATAGACTGACAACGCCACCGCTAAAAGAAGGTGCAGGTAGGGCAGCGGCACTTTCATCTAAGCAAGTGGTTGAAGCACTACTAAAACTCAAACTCACAGGGCTTGTTGCTAGCGTATCGGAAAAAATGACATTGTCCGCATCCTGCCCACCTGTATTGATAAGGGTTATGGTATAGGTCAGTGTTTCGCCCGGATCGACATCCCCCGCATGAGACCAATTTTTAGTCGAAGTACTCAGATTTGATTGCGAAAGCGTCGTAAAGCCATCTGCCAGTGTATGGCTGATAACACCCGTTTCGAGCCCTTCATTTGCGGTTACCTGTACTGTCCAGGTTCCCCGAGTGGCTGGCGGATCTGAATCGATTCGAATAATGTAATAAAAAGTTCGTGTTGCATCCCCCGGCGGATCATTTACGAGATCCTCACCATCATAGGCATAGCAGGGAGCAGTACACAAAACAGAGGCGTCAAGCGTAGCATTCCCATCTGGATCCACCACAGTCACTACGCTCGCATTAGTCGCTGCATCCGGCGCTTGAATATCAGAATCGCCAAAAGGATCGCTAATAACGATTTTGGCATAAATATCGACATCTACACCATTTGGATCGGGGTTGGTTACTTCAACTCCTGCACCCATTGTGTCGCTCCAGAAGGAGATAGAATCAACATTGATGACAGGGCTTGGTACAATTTCCATATGAGATCGTAAGCCACCTCCACCACCATCAAAACTACTCACAGTGATATTAGGCGTGGTGCCAAAGAAGGCTGTCGTAATATTAGAGATTGTCAATCTAAGCTGATTCCCAGCCGGGATGCTGGTGATCACAGATAGGGGAATACTCAATATTTGGGTCGAAATCGCACCGGTTAGGTTAAAATTTTGAGTGATGGTACCGAGTGGTGTAACTGATCCACCATTGTGATATCCAAAAGTACCTCGAATTTGGCGGAATCCAAAAAACGCACCCGCCGCAGAAACTCTAAACCGTACAATGACATTTCCACCTGGATGATCAGCTGGATCAAGGGTAATTCCACCAGCAAGGGGTAAGTCCATATCTACCGAACCACCTTCGGGCGATAGCGTAATGACGTCAACGCCGCTAGCAATCTGAGGTTCTAGTCTGGTTATGATGGGTGTAGAATTAAGGTTCTCCAAATAAATAAACTTTGTTCCTGAAGCAGGTGACCCAGCAATTACAATATCCTCCGCCATTATATCGATAGAAGTCACTACACCATTTGGATTAGTTACATTGGCGGTATTAGAAATAATTGAGCCAGTTGATGTGGGAATGTCCACAGTGACATCAAACTCGATTGTCATACTGCTTAGCGCAGGTACGGTCAGTCCGGATAGGTTGATAGTCGCGCCCGGGTCAGCTTGAACAACTGAATCTATTGTAAGTGAACCGGGAACAAACGTTGTATTAGCCGGGATCGTATCAGTGACGCTGACACTTGTTGCGTTAGCGCCTCCTGTTTCTATCAGCTCTATCGTATAACGAAGCGTATTCCCTTCATTGGTATTCGCATTACTCCCAGTCGTTAAATTGCTAACCGTTTTAAAAGAATCCGTCAGTGTAGGCAGGTTATTATTGATATTAAATAGAACACTATCACTCGCACTTACAGATCCTTCAGTTCCTTCTTGGGCGACGACGCTTAAATTCCAGTCGCCCAATTCACCACTCAATACATGACTCAATTGAAAATACTTTTGTGCACCAGAGGCAGGTTGGATTGTAGGAACTGACATGCTCGCGGCTGGCAAGGTGATTGTAGAAAGTGGATCCGTAATCGTGAGGCTTGCAGAAGTAATATCCGCCGAACCAAAGGGATCTTGCACTGTGGCCCTAACCCATATCGTCATACCTGGAGACGCAGAATTTATTAACACGCCACCAAGGTCAATGTCATTATCAAAAACTTCAATTGCCTCAATGGTCAAGGGGCTTGCTGCATTTAGTGCCACTTGGGTGGGATTAATTGAGTTATGGATGGTATGTATATTGATCGACTCACCAAAGACAGTCGTATTGTTAGTTATTTTCAAGATAATTGAAGTGTTTGTTAGCAGCACCAAAGGCGAAGCTAGATTGAAATTGAAAGGTAGGTACTGAGCCCCTGCCGCGCCATCTAACAAATTTATCGTAATTGTATCGATCCCAATGCTTCCCGTAGATGCGCCAGCGTATGACAATTCTGCTTCTATAACACGCTCACCTTCAAAGCTTGCATCTCTGGTCACCCAAATACCCGAATTAATAATACCCGCATTCAACGTCAAATTTGATTAAAGCACCGGTGACAAAACAATTGTCGTATTACCACCTTGGCTCGAAATACTTCTATTTGAATCACTAACTGGCACTGTCCTATCAAGTACAGCTACACCACCAAAATTGTCTCCATATAACAGTTTGTTTCCCAAGGGAGCTACAAAAGGCAGAATGAGAACCGACGGTGCCACTGAGTCGACGCTGACTCCCATGTTATCAAGTAATATAGTGTGATCTATCAAATCACCTGCCTGCGCAGAACCGAGAACATCTACAGTAAACTGTATGATAGTCGTCCCAGGATTAGCGACTATATTTTGAATATCGAGCAATGAACCAGTAGATGCGCTCGCATCACCACTAGGTAGAATCGTTATATTAAGATTTTGTGTACCCACTGGAATCGCTTGTGAAATATTGAGGGAAGTAGGAGATCCTCCACCATTGATAATTGAAATTATATAGGTAAGTGTGCCGCCGGGAGACGATGTCAAAGGTGTCACTGTGTATTCAACCGTCACGACGGGTGCTGTGGTTGTAAAGCTGTCAACGTCCGTATGCGAAACCGTACCTTCATCACCTTCTTCACCTGTTATTTGTGCCACCCAGATACCAGGGGGAATTGAAATAGCAGGTGGAAGACTATAAGCCGTAACGTAAGTCTTGGTGCCAGCAGTCGCTGCCCCTACGTCTTCCGACATGCTCACATTAGTCAGCTGGTTGGCGAGATTGGGATCTATCAATGTTAGCTTTGCATCACTGATATCAAAGGCACCAAAAGGATCACTGATCAAGGCTTCAATGTAAATATCTTGCCCTGCTTCAAGGCTGGTTATAGCAATTGTACGTGCAAGATCAGAATAGAATGTGATTGCATCGATATTGATCACATTCACTGCATCAACTACTATGTTTGATTGCGTGGATGATATTCGGCTATGAAAAATAGCACTACCTGGTGAACCTGCTCCATTGGATAGCGTCAAAGTGATATTCTCACCAAGATCAAGATCTGTTATTGCCGATCCAAGATTTATCTGGAATGGAAAAAGTTGTGCATTACCGACACCTGTTAACATAGCGATATTGTTTAGAGAGGCTGTTCCAATTAAAGTGTTTGCCCCACCTGAATCATATCGAAGCTCAGCTGTAATATCGTAATTCCCTGCGGTAGATGCTTCTATCCAAACTGACACTGGGATGATACCTGCATTGATATCTAAACTTGCTGCTAATGCTGGCACCAAGGACATCGTGATAGAAGCAGATGTCGCAACTGAAACGGAAGTATCCAAACTTGGAATATTACGCGTAAGTACTCTCGAACCAGTATTCAAAGCATCAAGATATAATATTTTTGAACCTGTCGCCGTACCGGCTACCAACAGTGTAGGTGCTACGGTGATCGCGCCCGCACCGTTACCACTACTAACGGTTGCACTATTGTCTATGCTCGTACCTGCAGAAACGAAGAGCCCAACTGTCAATTGAAAAATCACGGTGCAGGAAGTACTTGCGGGCACTTCTATTCCCGTTATTGTGAAAGTGCCTAATGAGAAATTATTAATGGGCGTACCACTACAAGTCGTTGACTGAAATGCAAAACCTGTTGTGTCAGTATCAATAGGATCAAAAATACTGACACCCGTAGCAGTCACACCAGCAGTCTCACTTAGTGTGATGGTATATTCAATAATATCACCGGGTAGTAAAGTTCCCCCGTTTAGATCTACAGCTCCCTTTGCGGAGCTGGATAAATCACTCGGCACACCAACAATTATTGGTGTGATTTCATTATCTACATTATTATTAATACTAGATTTGACAAACACATCAAAAATATCTTCAAATTCTTCATAGAAGTTTACAGGGTCAAATTCTGCAGCATCGGTGTGTTTATTATCGAATGTAGTACAAGTATCGGGATTGTTATCGCACAGAGTGACTCTTACGATGTTGGTTACTGGACTCGGAGGTGCTGCAACATCAACTGTTACAAATATATCCGGTAAAACACCTCCCTTATCTAATTGCGCACCAGGTAAGGTGGACAAATCATAAAAACAACGTAGTTGATTTAAAGCCAAGACGCTAGCAGTACAATTCCAACCGGGCGCCGTAATATCTAAGAGGCTATCGATACTGATACCTGTCGGTAAATCATCATAAACATGGATGAAGCCCGTCGCAAATCCTGAACTTGGATTAGCCAAACCATTACCATTATTCTGAATGCTTATAATGTATTGAGCTGAATTGCTAGTACCAGAAATAAAGGTCCCAATATCGTTTAAAGTCACTTCAATATCAGCAAGGTTTTTATTGTCAACGATGATTATTTCGGACTGTAGCAATACGAGATCTTGTGCAGCAGAGTAGTTCGTTGTGGCGGTAAATTGATCCTGCTCACCAGCCAGTATTGACGATATATCATAAGTATCAATATCTAAGCCATAAGTATCATTAACGTCAAATACATCAGGACCGGTGAGTGTTCCATTAAATTGATTATCGATGGGATTTAATGCGTTTATTAGGTCAAAAGGCGTTCCCCCTGCCGGGATGGCTAATCTAAAGCGCTCTTCAAAACCACCACTCGCCCCTAAAGTCTCATCACCCTCATAAGTTATGTGCGTCATTTTTCCTGAAGCTGAAGCCCGTAAAACAAAGTTGCGTGGTTGTAAATCAAAATCTTGAAATTGAAAATCTTGAAAACCATCAAATAAATTAAGTACGCGAACATCTGTAATACTGATATCTTCGTAAATAACCACCAGTGCCCAAGCACCCAAACAGGTTTGATTATTTGGCCTTCCTTCCGCCACGGTGTGGATGTCAAGTCCAGCGAAGGTATAACTACCCGGCCCTGTCACAATAGATGTGACATCCCTTCGTGCTGCAAAAAAATCTATCGTTGTACCAACGGTTTCAGTAATTTCATAATTCGCTTCATCAAACCCAGGGGTAGTTGAAATAGGCGATCCATTCAAAGTTAGGCCAATTTGCGTATTAACATTGTGTAAGGGCGCAGTATTTGACCCAGAACCTGCGAAGTATAGGAATGATTGAACAATGTTGGCTGTAGCAGGGATATTTAGGACAACGGACGTAGACATTGGGCTAACAAAAGAGCAGCTATCTACACCATTGGGCTGGTCTCGGAAACTTGCCCCGGTTGCAACATAATCAATATTACCAGAGTAGGTTTTGTATAAATTAACGGGGGTAGCGCCAGCTGCCAGAACACTTTCTGACATTAACAAGCTGATGGCGATTACAAACCAAGTACTGACTAGACTATTTGTTGTTCCCAATTTCGACTTAAACAAGATTTATATACCGATATTCTTAACAAGCAGAGGAATTAAATTGAATAACTGCATAATGCGTTACCTAATCCTATTGTAGTACAGCCACACTACTAAAAATGTACCTGCAATGTAAATATCATGTAAGTTATACCCGATCTAAGGTAAGACGCAAAGGATGTAACCTAAAGTATCAATATGTTTCAGCTGAAACAAGATTCCGCGCCAAATTGAACAGATTATAAACAACATCTGTTTTCAGAATACGTCCGGAAGACAATGATAGCGATCGATACGAATAATTGCGAAGACAGGTATAATCTGGAAACTAGCGCCCTTTGATGGACATCAGCATGGACAATCAAATCGATTACAAGAATAACCCCCTACATGGAGTTGGTTTAAAAAGCTTGTTGAACGAATTGGTGGAACAATACGGTTTTGAGATACTTTTTGCCTATCTCAATATCAATTGTTTTAAGATCAACGCAAGCATTGATTCCAGCATTAAGTTTCTAAAAAAAACGGATTGGGCTCGTGAAAAAGTAGAAGTGTTCTACTTGTATGAATTAAAGAATCTCCCGAGGGCATCATCTGAACAATTCATGCTATCCCCCCGAGACAGAATCATTCCTGAACATCAAAAACCACGGGAGCCTGCAAAACTCAGCTTCGAAGATGCTGAGCGCTTACGTGAAAAGCGAGCAAAGAATTCCTTTGAGCATGAGCGCGACGGAAGACAACGCTCAAGTAAAGATTCTGCGCGACGTGATAGGCATGATCGTGATGACAGCCATACTCGGAGAAAAGAAGGCGACTCTTCAAATCTAACAACTCGCACGAGTAACAGTAAGCCCGATCCGTGGGCAAATGCTAAAAATAGAAATAAGCGCTAACGCTCTACCCGAAGTCTTTGTATTTAGCGCAATGATGTATCGGGCACCCTTCGAGGGCGGTGCACCTAAATGTAACTTCACAAAGGACACACTACGAATTGGAATCAAGTCGAAGTTTTTACACTCTGCCTAACTTGTCACTTCACAGCCTATGCTCAAGTAGTTGGGTGATGAAAGACGGTGTAATTAAGACACCTGCCCAGTGGATGGAAATCTAAGGTTAGACCCGAAACCTAAGCCGATACTTTTGGGGCGCGACCCCGAAGCGTAGGCTAAAGGCTTTTGAATAACTTGAGCTGTTGGGATATCCACATTCATGAGCAATTTGCTTTATTGAATGCATAGGTTCCTGCAACAGGTTTCTGGAATGCTCTAGTCTTAATTCCGTAAAGAGTTTTGCTGGGGTCATTCCGAACGCTTTCTGGCAGCGTCGATGTAAAGTTCGGACCGATACAGCCATATATTCAGCCATTTTCTCAACGTTAATGGCCATTCTGAGATTGGATTCTAACCAGCCGACAAGATAAACAAGGTCACTTCGGTTTGCCTTGGTTTGTAAGTCAATCGGACCAGAAAATTGTGATTGACCACCATCTCTGAAAACGAAGACAACCAATTCCCGTGCGACTGCCAAAGCAGTTTTTGGCCCAAGGTCTTCGGCGACTATGGCGAGCGCCATATCAACCCCAGAAAGTACCCCTGCCGATGTCCATAGTTCAGACTCGTTTGTATACAAGGTATCTTTCTCAACAATGGCTTTGGGATACTGTCTTTGTAGCTCCTCAAGCCCCAACCAGTGAGTAGTGGCGCGACGATTATCAAGTAATCCGAGTGCACCAAAGAAAAAGGCGCCTGTGCAAACAGAAACGAGACGAGTTGCTTTTCGGCTCGCAAATGCTAACCACGTGACAAGCTGATTGTCTGCAAGTGCTGCTCGTAGTGGCTCGCTAATGGCTCCCGGAACGATAAGTGTATGGATACTTGTTAGCTTTCGAGGCAGAGGGTTTGTGTGTAAATTCAATCCTGCCGAACTCGTTATTCTATTGTCTATGGCGTTGCTAACAAAACGAATATCATAATGGCGCCCGTAGGCGTTAGCTAGGGAGAATACCTCTGCAGGTCCTGCGACATCTAGTAGCTGCACCCCTTCATAAAGCGCAAAGTAGATAATTTTTGTATTGGCAGTATTTGACATATCTATATCATATCTGTCACTACAAGTTTTGCTAGAGTGTGACTTTTCTAAAAAAGGAATCAAAGCAATGAAAATAGTCATGTTAGTTTACCCCGGTATGACCCCTCTTGACTTGATGGGGCCATTACAAGCGTGGAGTCAAATACCGGAAGTAAATATTCAATTTGTTTGGAAAGACCTTGAGCCAATTCTTACTGATACCGGTTTGAGCATTGTTCCCACTCATCGATTTGAGGATGCCTACCCGGCACCTGATATTCTGTTCGCGCCAGGGGGGAGCCAACCGGCAATAGATCTAATGTCCGACAGCGAGGTTATTGAATTTTTGAAATCGCGAGGAGCTAGTGCGAAATGGGTGACAAGTGTATGCACCGGCGCATTATTGATCGGTGCGGCGGGTCTGCTTGAAGGATATAAAGCGACAACACATTGGGCTGCGAAAGATTTCCTGCCTAGCCTCGGCGCGATCGTGACAGAAGGACGTTATGTGATAGATCGTAATCGGGCAACAGGTGGGGGCGTGACCGCCGGAATCGACTTTGGATTGGCGATGATTGCAGAACTGGTTGATGAAACGACCGCAATGGCGATTCAACTAGGTATGGAATATTCTCCGAAACCTCCATTTGCAGCTGGTACTCCAGACGAAGCACCAGATGAGATTGTCAAACTGGTTCTCGATAAATATGCAGCAGGAACCAGCTGAAAATTATCGCTAAAAAAACAAAACATCATAGTAAGCCCGTAGCGAAACTAAAGTCATCCATGTTTACATCTCATCTAGACTAAGTGACATTCTTTCTTCCCGGCCATGCATCAATCGATACAAAGCAGGCAATACCACCAAGGTCAGTAATGTCGATGAGATAATCCCGCCAATAACGACAGTGGCAAGTGGACGTTGCACTTCGGAGCCGATACCGGTGTTAAGTGCCATGGGGACAAAACCCAGCGCGGCCACTAAGGCAGTCATTAAAACGGGACGCAAGCGGGTTAATGCGCCTTCAATAATGGCTTCATGGAGTGCTTGCCCATGATGTCTCAGGTCTCGAATAAATGAGACCATCACCAGTCCATTCAACACGGCAATACCTGAAAGCGCTATAAAACCCACGGCAGCTGAAATTGAGAAAGGAATATCTCGTAGTAACAACGCAACAATGCCGCCTGTTAGCGCCAGAGGAACCCCCGAAAAAATAATCGCGGCATCCTTGATAGAACCTAAAGCAAGCACCAACAGGCCAATCACTAATGCCAGTGTGATGGGTACGACTATTGATAGGCGTTTAGTGGCTGACTGAAGTTTTTGATAGGTACCGCCATATTCCACCCAGTAACCTGCTGGTACGTCGACATCTTCCTTAATTGCTTGCTGTACCGCTTGCACAAATGAGCCGAGGTCTCGCCCACGAACATTAGCCGCAACAACAATGCGACGTTTACCATTTTCTCGATATACCTGGCTGTAACCCAAAACTAATTTCAGTTCAGCGACCTCTTTTAAAGGCACATACAAACCATTCACAAGCAAGATGGGGAGGTCAGATAGCGCATCGACATCGGAGCGCAGAGGCTCAGCTAGTCGAACCACGATATCAGAGCGGCGATCCCCCTCATATAGTTGATTGGCAACCGTTCCGCCCAGTGCAGTGGCAAGTTGATCTTGTAGTTGAACGATGCTCAAACCAAAACGCGCCATCTCTTCACGTTTGGGTTCAATCGTCATCACCGGCAGACCTGTGGTTTGCTCGACAGCGACATCCGCCGCACCCGGCACACTACCGATAACCTTTTCTATCTGGCTACCTAGCATAATAAGCTGATCAAAATCATCACCAAAAACCTTGATCGCCACTTCTGAGCGTACGCCGGAAATCAATTCGTTAAAACGCATTTGTATCGGTTGCAAAAACTCATAGCGATTACCGGGAATGGGGGTCACTAAAGTTTCTAATTCAGCTACAAACTGCGCCTTGGTTTTGCTGGGATCTGGCCACTCATCCCGGGGTTTAAGGATAATGAAATTGTCAGCCACACTTGGCGGTACCGCATCGGTCGCGATTTCGGCGGTACCTATTTTTGAGAATATCCGTTCAACTTCCGGTAGTGTTTTTATCTCTGCTTCCAAGGTTTTTTGTAGATGGATAGCCTCACTGAGTGAAGTGCCAGGAATGCGTAAGGCATGCATGACAATATCCCCTTCATCAAGGTTAGGCACGAACTCAGAACCGAGTTTAGGGATCAAAAAAGTGGAACCAACAACCAGCATGATCGCCGATGTCACTACTGGCCATCGATACATCAAAGAAAACGATAAGATGGGCTTATAGATCGAAAGTGTCACCTGTACAACGGGGCTTTTTTTCTCTTTGATCGGTTTCTTAAACAGTAGCGCAACGCCAGCGGGAATAAAGGTGATGGAGAGAATCATTGCGCTCAACAATGCCATAATGACCGTGATCGCCATGGGGTGAAACATTTTTCCTTCTACGCCGGTGAGCGCAAAGATAGGAATATAGACGGCGGTAATAATAAACACACCAAACAGCGCTGGGCGTATCACCTCACGGGTTGCTTCAAAAACAATGCTCAAGCGTTCCTTGAGTGACAAGCTCTCTTTTTGATAATTGTCACTTAAACGACGGATGCAGTTTTCAACAATAATGACTGCGCCATCGATGATCAAACCGAAATCCAGTGCGCCCAAACTCATCAGGTTTGCACTGGTTTTTGTCTGCACCATGCCGGTGATGGTCATTAACATGGCGATCGGTATGACGGCTGCGGTTAATATCGCGGCACGCACATTACCTAAAAATAGAAACAGCACCACGATCACCAGCAACGCACCTTCTAATAGGTTTTTTTGTACTGTCTCTAGCGTTTTATCGACTAAGGTCGTTCTGTTGTAAACCGCCGTGACAGTAATGCCCTTTGGTAGCGTGCTTTTAATCTCTTCTAACTTAATGGCAATATCATTGGCAACGGTACGGCTGTTTTCACCGATTAACATAAAGACCGTGCTCATCACTACTTCACGACCATTTTGAGTCGCCGCTCCCGAGCGCAGTTCTTTACCTAAACTCACACTGGCAACATCCTTAATGCGCACCGGTATTCCTTGTTGATGGCGAATCACAATGTTACCCAAATCCGTTAAGGTGCTAGCCTGACCAGGAACACGCATCAACCACTGCGCGCCGTTGTGTTCGATGAAGCCAACACCTCGGTTGCTATTGTTACTTTGTATCGCCTTAACAATATCGTCATAGCCCATTTGGTAAGCCAATAACTTGGCCGGCTCTGGCGCAATCAATATCTCTTTCTTGAAACCACCAATTGGATTGACCTCCGCTACACCCGCAACGCGCATTAACAGCGGGCGAATAATCCAATCGTGAGTTGACCGCAGATCCGTCGGTGTAATCAGGCTACCATCGTTATTTGTGGCACCCGGTTCCGCATCAACGGTAAACATAAAAATCTCACCCAGCCCGGTAGCAATTGGACCTAAGGTCGGCTCTAGGGTTGGCGGTAGATTGCCCTTTGCCGTACTGAGGCGTTCGCTGACTAACTGTCGCGCAAAATAGATATCCGTACCCTCTTCAAACACCACCGTCACTTGGGACAAACCATAACGTGAGATAGAGCGGGTATAGTCCAGCTTTGGCAAGCCGGTCATGGCGGTCTCTACCGGAAAGCTCACCCGTTGCTCTGCTTCTAATGGTGTGTATCCCGGTGCTTCGGTATTAATGACGACCTGTACATTGGTAATATCCGGCACCGCATCGATGGTGAGTTGAGTAAACTTCCAGATGCCCAATCCCATCAACATCAGGACAAGCGCCATCACCAACCCTCGACGTTCGAGGGAAAATCTAATAATTGCTTCTAACACAATGGCTCGCCTTCTCTAATTGAGTTAGTGGTCATGAGACGCGCCAGACTTTTCAATATCGGCTTTGATGACATAGCTGTTTTCACTCACATAGCGGGTACCGGGTTCTAAACCACCTAACACCTCAGCCCATTCACCGGCTTGCAAACCCAAGTCAAGCATCCGTACCTCATACTCTTCGCCGATTTGTGCATACACCACCGTGAAATCTCTAAAGGCTTGTAAGCCTGATCGTTTTACGGCTAAGTTTGCGGTATGTTGCCCTACTGTTATGTTGGCGCTAACATGACGACCGGGGCGCAATTGTTCCTTTTTGTTATCCAGTACCACGCGAACGTTGACGGATTGATCTGCCTCTGCCAACGAATTAATTCGAGAGACCTTACCCTTAACTTGATAACCGCTGATGGTATCAGTCACGGTGACCGGCGCGCCCATTTTTACTTGCGCCAAATCGGTGGGGAAAACTGACAGCTCTACCCACACGGAGGAAACATCTATAATCGTGAAGAGTTGGCGACCGCCTGTCTGCTCACCGACATTGGCATCACGTTGGGTCATCACCCCACTGATCGGCGACACAATGGTAAAGAGCTGCAAGCTTTCGTTGCTTTCAACAGTGGCCAATACTTGGCCTTTACGGACCCGCTCCCCCTGCGAGACTGAGACGGATTTAATCGCACCATCAAAGCGAGCAGTGATCTTTCGCAGTCCCTCACTGTTCGTTGTAATCTGACCATATACGCTGATGGTTTCCTGCATAACGACAGAGCCCGCGACCGCCGTTCCAATTTCTAACGCTTCGGCGACAGCGGTTTTAATCTTGGTACGACCCTCAAAACTATCATAGGCCCAAGTGTGAGTTACACCCTTATGTGTAGCATTGATCGTGACCATAAAGGAATGAGGCTCATAGATAACCGTATCCCCACGTAAGGCATCACCTTCTTGAGTAAAGTTAATATCATCAACCTTGCCGCCTAAACGGCTTAGCTTAATATTGAGATCTACCTCATTGGGGAGAAGTGTCTTGCCACTCTTTGTCGCCCATGCGCGAAACTCTGGTGGAACACCCGTCTCAAAAATAGCCAGCTCAAGGGTGAAATCCCCATCCTTTAAAAGTCGCCCTCGATGCGGGCCTTTTTCTGGTTCTGAATCTTGTATTGAATGCGCCGCTTCATCATGCCCATCTTTAGCCGACATCGTGTGTTCTGAACTTGAATCACCACAAGCAGTTAGGAACATAGCTGATAGCAAGAGCATCCACACCGCCCGAGCAGCGTTCTGGTCGCCCCTTGAGGGTGTGGCCTTATGTAAAGAGGCAGACAATACTGCGGAAGTGTATTTCATCTTATTGTTTATTTGATACCTCATGATTTTGCCTTCGGCTTCGCAATGCGTACGCCCGTCAATCGTTCAATTTCAATGATGTTTTGGTGGGCATCAATGCTAGCTTCAACCAAGGCATTATGCGCATCCAGCAATTCGGCTTGGACGCTGCGCAGCTCTAAATAGCTGTAGCGCCCAAGATTGTAAGCTCGGCGAGTCTCGGTGAGTGCTTGCTCAAGGGGCGGGATGATTTCGCCACTCACTGTCTTGATGATATGTAGACTGTGTTGCAGCTTTTCGTGCATGACGAAGAGCGCAGTTTCGATACGAACGCGAGCCGCCTGCTCTTCGCTGTTCGTTCTTGCCAGATTGGCCCGAGCCTCTGCTATGCGGCCAGGGTTACGTGTGCGTTTACCAATGGGAATCGTGATGCCTGCTACAAAGGCCTGATCACGACCATTATTGATATGTCGAATCCCCGCATTAACACGCCAGTTGGGTTTATCTTGAGCGAGGGCAAGCTGTAACGCCGATTTCTTCAACAATTGATCTGACAGCAGTCGGGCAAACTCAGGATTCTGTGGCAGTTGAGATTTTAGCACTTCAAATGAAGCCACCTGAGGCAGACGGGTGATATCACCTTCAACTCGTACAAACGTGGGTATCGTTTCTCCCCATTGGGCAGCTAATCGACGATGTGCGGAGAGCAGTTCATGCTCAATGTCTTCGCGTTCCAGTTTGGTGCGTGCGAGTTCAGCTTGCGCTCTGGAGAGTTCAGCTTTCGGTGTTTTGCCTGCCTTTACGCGTTTGGAAACTGATTCAATCGTCTCTTCAGCAAGCTGAATGGTTTTATCTGCATTGACCTCTCGTGCCTGATAAGCAAGACTGAAAAGATAAAGACGAGCAGTTTCAGCTGCCGCATCAAGTTGTTTGATATCTGCCTCAACTTCGATTAAAGACGCACCCGCCCGTGCCGCATCAACGTAATGTTGACGAGTACCGCGCTCAATCACCCAACTAATACTGAGTGTTGCTTGGGCGCTATCCACACCGCTTTTGTTGCCCGTACCTAGAACATCTTCTAGCTCAAAACTGAGTTCAGGGCTAGGGGCGAGCCCGGCTTGTTGTACTCGCCCTTGCTGTGCTTTCAATTGATAATCAAAAGCCCGAAGGTTTGGATTGTGTTCAATGGTTTTGATGATGGCTTGGCGCAAATTGATCGAACGTTTGTCGGTCTCTAAAGCGAAAGCTTCAGCACTGCTTGTCGCTGCAATTGAAATCAGCAAAGCCAAACAAAATACAGTCGGCTGCATAGCCTTTTGTCCCAACATAAGAAAAGATATCCACATTACAAATTCCTTGGATGCGCATGCTACCATGCTAAGAAATTCAGGCGTAAGAATTTATTTCATCGTTTTTCTATAATTACCTGGCGGTAATCCGATACAACGCTTAAATTCTCTGTTGAAATGTGCCTGATCAGAATAACCTGATGCAAATGCGATGTGAGTCAAGCTGTAATTAGAATTCATGATCATTTCGAATGCATAATTCGCCCGAAACTCTCGTAGCAGCACTTGCAGGCTTGCTTGTTCAGCCTTAAGTTTTCTTTGCAATGTTCGACGACTAAAATCGCAGTGAATGAGAAATTGATCTATCGTCCAGGAACTCGCAGGATCAGTGCTAAAGATATACTTTAAGCGTTCTTCTAGACTACCTCCCCTCGCCGCCTGTAACAGCGGCGGCAGATGTTGTTGATGATCCCATGAGATATTCCATGTTGAGTAATCGGATTCCGATTCGTTTTTTTCGAGACAGAATTTTTCTCCGTCATGCAAGGCGGTTCCATCTCCTAAATGCATAGTCAGCTGAATGCAGCCCAAGCTTTGCAAAAACGCATACATGATCCCCGCAATCAATAGATCTTCAAGATAACCTGGTGCTTCTCCCTCAAGTGACCAATGTTTGATAGTGAGTTGATTAACACCTTCGCTGATAGTTTTCGTACGATGCCGAGAGTGATAAAACTGCTCCAGTCTTTGCCAACGTTTAACAACTTGCATTGCTGATCTCGCCTTCAACAACACAACTATCACTGGGTTAGCACCATCATCTATAATTGTCTGGCCAATTGACAGAATGACATTGGAACCACCAATATCAAAGGCATGCTGAAGTAAGCTTAATTTTAGATTGTGATCGACCTGGGCCTCTCCATGAATATGCACAAACTCAGGCGGCAACATATCCATGTTATTTAGCGCCGTTCGGACAAGATTATACAAGGCTGCACTTGTCTTATCCTTTTTCATTAGGTGCTTGCAATCCTGTTTAGATTAATAGGTAACTTTCTAAAATTTAGCGACAACAAACCAGATAATGCGTTACTGATAGCGGCTGAACCTACAATAGCAGACTCGGCAGCACCTGAAGGTGGAACACCCGGTTCTTCAATTAGCGCTATGGTCATGGGCGGAATATCTGAAATCAGTGGCAATGAATATTGCCCGGGATAGTCCGCGTTTATTCTACCATTTTCAACATATAGCGATTCTTTGGTCACCATACCAATACTCCAAACGAGATTGCCTTCGATTTGCGCACGAACTTGATCGGGATTTATAACCAAGCCACAATCATGGGCACAGTACATGTGTGTAATGACCGCCTTACCTGTCGTTTTCTCAACTTCAATATCGACGATGATCGCCGCATAGCTCAACTGTTTGTAGATGCCGCAAGCAATACCTCGACCCAATTTAGAATCGCCATCTTTCCAGTTTGCTATTTCTCGAACCTGTTCAATACAATTTTTTAAACGAACATCATCAATATTTTTCAAGCGAAAAACAATCGGATCGATATCAGAGGCATGGGCTGCGGCATCAACGGCGGACTCACCTGCAAAGCAGTTGGGCGCGGCCCCCAGACCTCGCCACGGTCCAGTGTGAACCGGCATACGAATATCTGAAAACTCTACCTTAATGTTAGTGGTAGCCCTACCGTAAGGATGATCAGATCCCCGTGAAACACCAAAGTCGCCAATAACACTACTGGCCGCCTGCATCCATGGAGGCATGATTGCAGATGTAAAAGCAACATGTCCTGACTTAAATCGATGCCACCAATCTGTGATATATCCGTTACTATCGGTACGTATGCGAATTCTGTGGGATGAAGGAGGTCGATGATAGGCGAGTTGAAAGTTCTCTGGCCGGCTTAGCTGCACTTTAACCGGTCGCTTCACCGCTTTGGAAAGAATAGCTGCTTCTACGTCAGGCCAAAAGCTTCCGCCGCCAAAACTGCCGCCAATGCGATTGCTATGTACGATGACAGATGTTTCCCTGACATCCAAGTATTTCCCCACAGCATCTCTAACCATAAAAATATCTTGACCACTAGCCCATACGTCAATCCGATCTTCCTGCCAGCGTGCCACCGAACATCTTGGTTCAATGGCCATATGTGCTGCCATGGGAATATCGTAACGTTGATCAACAGTCCAGTTGCCAGGCTGAATATCACCTTCATCCATAACCTTATGTTCTAGTTTTTTATCGTTAGCATCAATGTCGATCGAACGGTCTATACTCTCTTGGCCAACTTCATTTTCGATTTTCCAGTCAATGACTAAAGCATCAATCGCACGCGTCACTATCATGGGTGTTTCCCCGACAACCCCAAGCGTTCCGAGACACTCAATTATACTAACAACCCCTGTAAGGTTCTTAGCTTTTTCTAGATCATATCCAACCATGACAGAACCCAGTTTTGGTGGTCTCGCCAAACCACCATACAACATATCATCTAACTGGACGTCAGCAGTAAAAAGTGCAGCGCCAGTGACAATATCGTGAAGCTCATCACTCGCAACCGGCTTACCAACAAATTTTTTCTTAGCATCGCTAAAGGTGTTGAGCACTATGCCTTCCGATCTCATGGAAACGTCGCTCCCCAATAGGTGGATGGTTGCACCCGCTGCAATCTCTTTAAATGAGAAGAATCCATCGTCAAAACTTACGCCGGTATCCTGCATACTCAATTGAGCGTTCTCTAACTTGCTTAGATTCAGGGCACGATCAAGAATTGCTTCCCTTAAGCATGCCGCGGCTAATGCGACCGGTTCTGCGAAATCCAGGATGGATTGACTCCCAACAGTGGACGCTACCGCATCGATTTGATCTGTACGAAACAAATTCAATTTGATCTGCACGGGGTTTATCCCTAATTCCTCCGCAATGATCTGCTTGAGCCCCGTACTGACACCTTGCCCCATTTCCTGTCTTGGAGAAATAAATTGTATTTCACCTTCAGGTGACAAACGAAGCCATGCTCTTGCCGCCTCCGGCGTAACGTCAGTAAAAGTAGGCAATGGAGGCATACATCCAACTAAAGAGACAGATACCACGATGCCGGTGCTTAAGACGCCGCTTTTTTTCAGGAAATCTCGCCTGGATAGATTCATGATTCTGAACCTACGGATTTAGATAAGGCGGTCTTATTTTTCGCAACAAGATGAATGGCCCGACGAATGCGATCATAGGTACCACAACGACATAAGTTACCATTCATTGCAAGATCAATGTCCTTGTCGTTAGGTGCGTCATTCACTTCGAGCAATGCTGACGCAGACATGATCTGTCCTGCCTGACAATACCCGCATTGAGGAACCGAAAGCTCAACCCAAGCCTTCTGAACAGGGTGCAATTCATCGGCATTAAATGCCAAGCCCTCTATCGTCGTAACAGATTTACCGACGAGTGATTGAAGGGTAGTCGTGCAACTTCTTTGAGCTAGACCATCCACATGGACAGTACAAGCACCGCACGCACCAATACCACATCCATATTTACTGCCAACGAGGCCAAGATGTTCCCGCAGAAACCAGAGTAGATTTGCATCCTTCCAAGCCCCAGGAACGTTAACTTGCTTATCATTCACTACAATATCCATTAAATCCCACCGTTTAAATAACTAGATTCTAACGGTCTCAATACTACCCATGCTCCAGCCATTGTAATTGAATATTCGCGCCAAACGCGCATTGCGCCAAAAGCTATGATCAGCATTTTCCGATAAACTGCCACCCCAACCGAGACTTAGGAGACCGCTAAACATGAAACCCCAGCAATACCACTACAGAGTCGTCATCTCCTACAAGGGCACCCACTTTTTTGGCTGGCAAGACTTAGGTGACAATGGCAAAAAACCTACCGTTCAATTTTTAATAACACAAGTATTACGCAAGATCTGCAAGCTCGCTGCTTGCACAGTCTCTGCCGCCAGCCGCACAGATGCAGGCGTTCATGCAGCGGGCCAAGTCGCAAAGCTTTCCATCGTTAAGGATATCTCTGCAGAGAAACTTCAATTGGGCATGAACTCTCTTTTGCCAGCTGACATTAGAATTATGGCATGCACTCATTGTCCAACAGAATTCAATGCTAACCGGGGCAGCGTCAGCAAGATCTATCGCTACTATTTTTCTTTGGATGAAGTTAGTACGCCATTACTAAACGATATAGTTGCTCATGTCGATTTATGCACTGACCCTCTGAGAGACAAAAAGCAGGTGCTTGAGACAATGGGCCAAGGGTGCGAACATTTTGTCGGCGAATATGACTTCTATAGTTTTTCAGTCAATAACAAACAAGTGAAATCTACCCTGCGCAGGATATTGCGACTTGAATTGCGGCAAGCACACTTTTCAAACATTACCAACAACAGCTATTACTTTGAGATTGAAGGCTCTGGTTTTCTAAGGCAAATGATTCGATATATTGTTGGCGCACTGTTCGAACTGGCGAGAGGCAATATAGAAATTGCAGAGATTGACGCTGCGCTACGTAGGCGTAATGAGCATAAACTCAGTACAAAGGCTAAGGCCCGAGGATTGCACTTAATGCAGGTTAACTACTGACAAGATTGATTAACCCTTCATGAGGTGTAGTGACCTTTGCTTTATCACCCCGGTAACCTGGATTAGATAAATTACCTGACCGGTATTCAGCTTGAGTGATATGGTTGATATGAGACCCTAATTCCTTGTTCCTTTTGGATCGGTATTCTGGCTTGTTTTTTAACCTTTGTGTCCCAATATTAATGTCACAGAAATAATACAAAGTAGAGATAGAAATCATGAGCCTAAGTATTGATCAAGTTGCCATACCCACATTTACAAGAAGCCTCACAGCCTTACAGAGTATTCTTAATAAGGGTGCAGATTTTGCGAAAGAGAAAAATATTGAAGCAGAGAACCTGGTGAACGCGAGGCTGATTGTCGATATGCACCCCTTGAAAAGGCAAGTTCAAATGGTGACAGACACAGCACGCCGAGCTTTGTGTCAGTTAGCCGGTCAAGAAGTGCCAGTAGCAACAGATAATGAAGAAACTTTTGAAGCATTACAAAAGCGCGTTGCAGACACATTAGCTTTCGTCGCCGAGTTTGATGCATCTAGCCTCCAAGGAACCGAAGGCAAGGTCATTACTTTACCATTTGGAGAAAATGGTCTGGATCTGGATGGTTGTACTTTCTTAATGAGTTTTGCCATTCCCAATTTCTATTTTCACATGGCAGCTTGCTATAACATACTGCGTAGCAATGGCGTGGCGGTTGGCAAAATGGATTTTTTGGGCGCGCCGTAGCACTAACACAGCAAAGCGAATACGTTATAGAATCACACTTTTTTAGGTGACAGTTTATGTCCAACTATCCGTTCAAAGACATGGGAATGAAAAAAGCAGAGCTCGGTAATTCGACCTTTGTGCAAAAAAAACCAGCACGGATAGGATCTAAAAAATCTCCTGCTCAGATCAGTGTGCAGACAGAAGTGCGAAAAGCTGAGTTAATGCTCATTTTTCAGGAATCTGCTTGGAGCTTCGAGATCAATGTAGACCCAAATAAAGAAGAAAACATCCGGGACCTTGAATTTCTTCAGAACAAACAATCTAGCACCGTTGTCGAAAAGAGGCCAAATCGAAATGAGCCCTGTAGTTGCGGCAGCGGGAAAAAATATAAAAAGTGTTGCCAAACTTAACTTGTATGTCTATCAATCCTCCTCTCTGCATGGGTTTGGATAATGTTGCAGACAAAGCTTAAAAAAAGCAAAGTCCTATTCAAGTATGCCTTTCAGATTGAATCATGCTTCTTTATGAACATGAATATCCATTTGAGGAAAAGGAATATTTAGCCCTTCCTTACTAAAGGTTTTATACACATTCTCATTCATATCGAAATATACGCCCCAGTAATCTGACGCATCTACCCAGGCTCGAACCGTAAAATTGACTGAACTATCGGCCAGTGCTGAAACGGCGATAAAAACCTCTGGATCTTTTAAAATTCTAGAATCATTGTCACAGAGATTTTTTATAACTGACCTGGCCTTATCAAGATCGTCCCCATAGCCCACCCCTATCGTCCAATCGACTCGACGTTTTGCTTCAGTCGAAAAATTAGTCATGGATGAAGTTGACAACCCGCCGTTGGGAATAATGATTGTTTTATTGTCAGGCGTCTTGAGGATGGTATTAAAAATTTGTATCTCAGAAACCGAACCAAGATAACCTTGTGCATCAATAACATCACCCTTTTTAAAAGGCTTAAAGATCAAAATCATCACACCACCGGCAAAGTTTTGTAATGTCCCCGACAGCGCCAAACCAACGGCCAGACCAGCTGCACCCAGAATGGCGATAAAAGAAGTCATCTGAATACCGAGCATGCTAAGCACAGTAATGATCAGCAATATTTTCAGCATCCCGCCAACAATGCCCTTTAAAAATGGTTGAAGAGAAGGATCTGTCCCACTTTTTTCCATCGCCTTTGAAAAGCCATTAATTAAGGCTTTGACAATCCAGCCCCCCAGCGCCCACACAAAAATCGCACCGACCAGTTTGGGCCCATAGGTAAGCACAAATTCTGTCAGTTGGTTAATCACAAGTTGCGGGTCGACGTTTAATACATCATCCATGTTCAACTCCATCGTCATTATTCTATTTTTTGTTTAATCTATTATCGCCTAATACTACCAAGAAAATGTAATTGATTTATAACCAGAAGAATCTAGAATCGCCGCCTCATTCGAAAATACGCACTGTCATGCCATTCATTCTAACGGGATAACCCGGCTTGCTCTCCCTGGCAGTTAAGTCTCGCGCAATACCAAAGACATTCTTTGATACATCAACAATTTCAATTTCATTCATGACGGTACGCCCCTAGGAAACGTAAACCAAGACAATGCTTTGCTTCATGTGATTATATAAAACAGGGGTAGCTGAAACCTTTATTTCCTTAAGCTTCTTGCCTGCCTATTTAGGTTTCACCGCTTTCTTTTTTACAGACGCTTTACTTCTTTTCTTTGCTCTTTCAAGTTTCGCTTTCTCTTCAGCTTTTTGTTTTTGCGCCCATTCTTTTTCAAAAGCAGCGAGTGCCTTTGCTCTTGCCGCTAACTTTTTCTTAAAGGGTTTTGCTGTGCTTAGTTTATCCTGTGCCGTCGACATAATACCTTTTGCTTCACTCAAAGCTTGCGAAAGCAATAACGCTGCCGCCTTAGTTTTCTTCAATTGATTTTGCGCAGCTGTCGTACCACTTTTGCGGACTTTCTCAGCATCCTTGCTTACTCTTTTTGTTGCTGCTTCAAGTTTTGATTTTTGTCGACTGTAGGCTGACTTGGCTTTATCGTAATCCTTCTGGTGATTCGCAAGATAAGAATCTTTTTTCTTCACGATCTTTTCATGAACACTTTGAAACTGACCTTCTAGTTCATCGAGCAATTCATGAGCTGTTTTTCTTGGCATCATCTATCTCCTTTTTGTTATTAACGATTGTATCAGCTTTGTGGGGTAGATAGAGCAGCACCCTTTCTTAATCAACGCTCCAAATTGCAGCTATCCTAGTATGAATTGACCCTAGCGAACACAATGCAGGAAAATGCTACCTAATTCACCGGCGCTTCCTTACTGCTCTTCTCTATTCCATGCAATAATAGAAACTGTTCTTGTCTGGTTCTATCCTGCATGCGATTCAATGTTATCGGCGACCTCCACGGTTATTATCAACCCTATGAAAGCTTATTGCTAAATGCAGGCATCATCGATGCGGATCTCAATTGGGCCGCAGGGAGTGACCAGCTTTGGTTAATCGGTGATATTTTTGATCGCGGCAATCAAGCGGTTCAATGTCTGGATCTCACTATCAAACTTCAGCAACAGGCAGCGTCTGCCGGAGGATTGGTCCAATGTCTTCTGGGTAACCACGAACTGATGTTCCTAGCCGCCAAAAAATTTATGGGTGATGAAGCTGAAAGCGCCAAGATGTATAAGCAATGGGTACACTGGGGCGGCCAAGAAATTGAAATGCAATCCATTACCGACCAACACATTAGCTGGCTAAGTGCGCTACCCGCTATGGCCCTAGTGGGTAACCGCTTACTTATTCATGGGGACAACCTGTCCTACGTCAATTACGGCATGTCGATTGATCAAGTCAATCGCTACTTCGAAGACCTAATGACAGACAATGACCACCATAAATGGGCAAGAACCTTAAGTGAGTTTTCAGTCCGTGGCGAATTTGAGCTAGGGCTTAGCGGGCCTAAAAAGTGTCTCAGTTGTTATAAATATATGGCGGCGAGTTATTAATACATGGCCATACACCCATCCCACACGCACTTAAAATCGACCCAGAGACGGTCACAAGTGCCCGCACTTATGCCAATAGCTTGTGTTGCAATGTTGATGGCGGGATCTATTTGGGTAGCCCGGGGTTTGTTTATTCTTTTGAAGGGAGCTAGGTGCTCTAAGCCTTCAATCTTACAGCGGCTCTTTCTTCATTCAAACGTGTATAGCTTAAATAAACATGGTCATCACTGGCCTCTGCTTCAAAATGATCTTCACAGTATATTCGAGTTCCTTTGCTAACAATTTGCATCTGCATCACTGTTGATATCGCCATCATATCGAGTAAATCAACTTCGATATTTAACTTAATTTCAAGCAAGGCTGACAGCTCCACTATTGTTTTTCGCGGGATTTCAGTATCAGATCTTAAGCCAATATCTATATCACTTTTTGCGCCAGCGGTTCCATCAGTATAAGAACCAAAAATATAGATGGTACGAACATGCACTTTAGAAGAACATAATATTTCAATTACATCAGCTTGTAGTTGCTGAGGTTTTTCATTTTGAATTAGGTTCAGTCTTCTCTGAATTCAAGTAATGTTTGTAGAATAGCGCTAATCCGCAATAATTGGCGACCGTTACCGGGTGCTAGGGCTATCCTCCGGACGGCGGTGACTTTGGCCACTTTGCCTATTCACTGTCGCTGCCACATAGGGCAAGGCGAGGATAATCATAAAGGTCACGGCGTTGGCGCTGATTTGTAAATTAAAATCTGTCCAACTGTGGATGAAGATCGCGATCATTGCCATGGTGGCAGCAAAACCCACCGCTTTCATTAATTGGGAACGGCGTCTCACCTGCACCATGATGGAGTGATAGAAAGACAGCAGCCAAATCAGCGCCAAGGGTGTAATACCCAGCAGGCCAAGTTCAGAGACAAATTCAACTATGTCATTATGAGCATGGTCGTAGAATATCGAAATATTCTCACTTCGATAGAGGGGAAAAGCCGTATAGTAAGTACCCAATCCTGTACCGCCGACGGGGTAATCTTTAATGATATTGAGGGTTAGCGCTGCCGCTTCAAAGCGTTGTTCTTGCTTGATATCAGTTTTTTCAATCCGTTCCTGTAGTTTATCGATACCAAAAAATGCTCCCATTAGAAATATGTCAATGACAATCAAGCTTCCAAACAAAAACACAACGCCGCGACCTGAATTTCTAAACAACAACAATCCAATCATCCCTGCAATCAACATCGATGCAAAAAATGCGGTATTACCCATTCTTGAATGGCTCAGGATCAAACCTATCACCATTAGGGCCAAGCAAACCCGTATTTGAACCTTCGGCCCTAATAGCGTTTTTGTGATGCGCCGCAGGTGTTCTCGCCATGTATTCGCGCTACTGCTTTCAAGATGGGCAATGAGTAAACCCAAACCTATGGCAAGGGTCATTTCTAAATAACCAGCAAAGTGATTTCGATTTACGAAAGTACCCGTTGCACTTCCCCCTGCATGGTTTACTTTATCCCAGATAACATCAGACCCTGTTATAGCGATCAAGGTGCCATAAACTGCCTGAAAAGTCCCTGCCAAGAGTAGCGTAATAGCCCACAAATAAACCCTTCGATGACTTCTAATCAGCAGCAGGCTTAATCCGAATGCCTCGAACATCATCAAAGATTTTAGCCATTGATTTTCTGTGGCATGAGCATCCAGGGAAGTGATATTAGGTATTTTCCCCCATATTTGGAGCGCGACAAACACAAGAAAAAAACCAGCCAACCACAAGCTAATCCTTGCCATTTTGAACGCTGGCGTCACTTTGACATCGCCTCGCCACCAAAGCACAACCCAAGCCAAGGTCAGTACATGAAAGCCAAGTTCTGACATCCACCAATACATCGGTCGATTAGCCCCAAAGGGGAGTGGTAGCCAAACCATTAATGCCAAAAATGCATAGAATAAATATCGATCTGGTTGGTAAATTGTGCTTCGATCAGTCAAAGTATTTATCGCTAAATATGGTGTGAATTATTATAACGCCTAGACTTCATCGAAAATATAGCCATAAAAAACCCGGGATAAACCCGGGTTTTTTAACTATCCAGAAAACTTACCTTAAATTAAAACTAACCTTAAGCACTACCTGAGCCACTAGCGATGACTTGATCTAGGTTATCAAAGGCGTTATCCGCTGCCAGTATGGCTTCTGCAGCAGCGAGGGCATCAGCTGCGGCTGTGGCCGCTAAGGTTTGAGCATCAATGATTGCTTGTTGAGCATCAGTAATTGCTTGGTTAACAACGCCTTCTGCATCTTGCGCATCTTCATTAACTTGCTTAGCTTCTGCCGCAGCAATTTGTGCCGCAGCATCAGCTTCTTGAGCCAAGGCTATGGCAGCATCTTGAGCAGCTTGTAAACTAGCTGCCTCATCCGCAGCGGCTTGAGCTGTAATTAACTCTGCTGCGGCGGCATCTGCGATCACTTGTGCTGCAGCATTAAGTGCTGCTAATTCAGCATCTGCCAAGGCTTGCGCTGTAGCAGCTAGATCAGCTTGGGATGTGGCAGAAGAGAATGCGGTTTCTGCATCTGACTGAGCTTGGGTAAGTGTAGCTAAATCATTACGGTTATCAGTGACTGTTGTCAAAGCAGTCTGACTTGCATTTAAAGCAGTAACAGTATTTGCAGCGACCTGCCTAGCAGTTTCAATATCATTTTCAATTGCTGCAATTGTTTCAAGCGTTGCATTTGCAGTCCTTGCCTCGGCAAGTCTATTAAGTTGTGCATTGTAAGCTTGAGTAGCTACTACCTTACTAGCTTGTGCAATGGTGAGTGCGGTGGTTGCACTATCAACAACCGCCTGCGCTGCTGAAACAGCGACTTGCAACTCTGCAATACTTAATTCGGTTGGGGAAATTTGGATTGGTGCGGCAGCAGGATTGGCAGCTTCAAGTGCTGCAACTGCCGCCGCAAGAGCAGTATCAGCCGCATTGCTAGCTTGTTCTCTTTGGGCTACATCTGAAGCTGCATCGGATGATGCCGTTGATGCTGTACTAATATCCGCTGTGATTTCTGCTTCTGTACCATTGGCAAGTGTTGCTTCTGCAGCCGCTTTATCCGTTGCTGCTTGATCGGCTTTAGCTTGTGCATTGTCTTGGGCTAATTGCGCGGCTGCTAATGCTGCCGTCAAATTGGTCTGCGCAGTTGCGAGCGCTGTATCAGTTTCTGCTGCTGTTGCATCACCATTTGCTGCTGAAATTGCAAGGTCTGCTGCATTCTTAACTTCTTCTGCAGTTGTTTTTGCGCCATTCGCTGCAGTGGCTGTTTCTGCTGTGGCAGTACTACTGTTTGCCGCGGCATCAGCTACTGCTGTTTGTGCCAAGGCTTGAGCGGCTTGTTCAGCTGACGCAAGGGCTGCGGCATCAGCGGCTTGTTGGGCAGCAACGACTGCTGACAATCGTGCAGCTTCTGCGGCAGCAGTTATAACGGCTTGCTCTGCGGCGGCAGTCGCGGCAGCGGCAGTTGACGCCGCACTAGCAGCTGATGCTGCTTGGGCGCTTACTAATGCAGCTGCTGCCGCACTAGCAGCGGCAGTTGCATTAGCTTGATCAGTAACGGCTTGGGCTGCATCTGCACTGGCTTGTGCTGCTGCTGCATCTGCTG
>JAESSY010000115.1 GCA_016763855.1 Pseudomonadales bacterium | reverse complement strand
CCCGCCTCTCCTAGACCAGAATATATAAGGGCAAGCGGTGTAGTCCCGAGTCCCG
Source organism: Pseudomonadales bacterium (assembly GCA_016763855.1). Classification (GTDB taxonomy): domain Bacteria; phylum Pseudomonadota; class Gammaproteobacteria; order Pseudomonadales; family Azotimanducaceae; genus JAHRVQ01. The sequence continues at coordinate 4,351 of JAESSY010000115.1, read as the reverse complement.
ACCGTTTGTTTAATTGGCCGGTGACTGTTTCGAAAGCAGGGGCCGGAAATTTAGGCTCTAAAATCAATGTCACTTTCTATGAACCCCAGATTAGCAAGTGGAAAAATTACGATCACTTGAGCGCCTGGATGGCGGTCTCCATTACTGGGTCTGACTTTAAATCAACCCGTTATGGTGTGATTCAGCTGGAAGGGGATACTACGGTAAACTTTTCTAGCCGCAATGTGCATTTGTACAACATTAGTATTGGTGACGTGTTATTTCCAAAATTGCAGGGCAAGAAACTTAAAAAATTGGTGGCATATGTTAGCGCGAGATTGCTAGAAATAGACCGGCCTGTTAGTTTGGATTTAATGCTGGCGTCAATAGCCGATAGTCAGGCGGTTAAGACCACAAAGATAAATACCCAAGCTCCGGAAATTTACTTCAGTGTTAAACCCACGGTGCTGTTATTGATCGATGGCAAGGCGTTGGTAAGTCCAATAAAGGGTGCTGATAATATTTCCTTTGTTGTTAATACCAATTGGGATCTTTATCAGGAAAATTCTTCCAACAGTTACTACCTGCTTCATGGTGATCGGTGGTTTCGGACATCAGACCTTAACAGTCTGTTTTCTGCTACTGACTCAGTTCCAGATCAGCTGCGCTCCTTGCCCAAAGATGGGAGCTGGAAGCAAACGCTGGATTCATTGCCAGCAAAGCCCTGGGGCTCCTTGACGCCACCCCGGGTGCTGCTTAGCCGCAATCCAGCAGAGCTTATTGTTACGGATGGCCAGCCCGAGCTTAAAATGATTAACGATACGAGGCTTAGCTACGTTACAAACACCACGAATGACTTGTTTAAGTATGGGGAAACCTGGTATTTTTTAGTCGCGGGACGCTGGTTTAGCACCCAAGATTTAAACGGTCAATGGACCTACGCGACGGCTGCACTGCCAGAAGAATTTGGCAATATCCCCGATGATCACCTTAAGGCCCATGCCCTGTCGTCTGTGCCAGGGACGATACAGGCGCAGCTTGCTATTACCAAGAGTCAGATACCCGTTAAAGCCAGGATAAAACGCAGTGCTCGAGTCGATGTGACTTACGCGGGTGAACCAAAGTTCGAAACTATTTTTGGAACCAAACTCAGATACGCAATGAACACTAGCTATGACATAGTTGAATATAAGAACAATTATTTTTTATGTTACGAAGGGGTATGGTTTCGCGCAAGCTCTGCAAAGGGTTTATTTAAAGTCGCCTCGGCGATTCCATCTGAGATATACGATATTCCCTCAAACCATCCCCTCTACCATGTGACCTTTGTGACTATTTATGAAGCCGATGAAAAAACGGTAACCACTGGATATACATCCGGCTATCACCACCACTATGTTTATGGTGGCGCGCTAGTGTGGGGGACCGGTTGGTATTACCCGCCTTATTATTACTATGACGGATATTATCCCTACTATTATTATTATCCATACACCTATGGCGTAGCTGCCGGTTACAATCCTGCTACAGGAACGTATGCTAGAAGAGCAGAAGTTTATGGACCCTATGGTGGCTACGGCCGAGCCGCAGCTTATAACGAGAACACGGGCACTTTCGCCCGCAGCGCATACGTATGGGATTCTGATCAGGGTTATGGCGTGGGTCAGGCTTACAATCCCAGGACGGGGACTTCGCTGGTAACACAACAGGGCTATGACGATTATGACCGGTGGGGTGAAACTGTTGTCACCCGAGGTGATGAGTGGGCGCACATTAGTAAAACGGGCGATGAACGAGGAACTCGTCGTGACATAGAAACATCCCGTGGTGGTAAAGGGACGGTTATTACGGGAGAAGACGGAAGCGTGGGTATTGGCCGATCTGGCGAAGGTGATATCTATGCCAGCAAGGATGGCAACATATATAAGCGTGATGATAATGGGTGGTATAAGCGCGAGGATGGCGAATGGTCGCAAGTTGACCAAAGTAAAATTGATGCTGCAAGAGACAACACTAAACAGCGGGTAGATGGTGGAATTACTTCGGAAACTATTAGCAAGGCCAGAGCTAACGCTAATCAAGAACGGAATTTACGCACGTCGCGTAGTCCTCGAGAAGAAACCCACCGGCAATTACAAAGAGATCGTAATGCACGAACCTTGGGGCGCCAACGAAATCAAACATTCCAGCGGCGTTCGGGAAGCTTTGGCGGCGGCCTTGGACGAGGTAGGGGGTTAGGTGGCGGAGGTCTTCGGGGAAGAAGATAGGAGCCGAGCTCTAATTTCCTCGACTTTATCGTGCGATTTCTAATACACGTTTGCGGGTATATAGCATTCGTGTGAGCTCGTATTCGAACGGTGATCCTGAATCGTAATAGCGAAATGCAATCCGGTACCTACGGTCTAACGCGTTTAACAAATGAAAAGCGATTTCCCGTTTACCATGGTCATCGAGGTTGAGGGGATCAACTGCTGAAAAAGTCAACGAATCGCCGATATTGCCGGTCATGTCACGTAAGTTTGAAGGGCCCAGTATGGGTAAAATCATGTAAGGCCCATTTCCGACTCCGTAATGGCCCAGTGTCTGTCCGAAATCCTCATCGTGTTCATATATCCCCAGTTTGGTAGCGACATCGAACAGACCGACGAGGCCTACCGTAGTGTTGACGAGTATCCGCCCAGTCGTTTGAACGGTAGCTTTTGGTTTGAGTTGTAGAATTGCATTAGTCAGGTTATTGAGTTCAAACAGGTTATTGAAAAAGTTAGAAATACTATTTTCCACGATATCGGGCGTAACGAGTGCATAGGCAGCAACGGCAGGTAAAAATACATAGCGATCGAAGCCCGCGTTAAAACGGTACATACCGCGATTAAAGCCTTCCCAGGGATCGTATACATCTATGGGATAAGAAACCTCATCGCGTACAACAGAATGTACAGGGTGAAGCGAAGGAGTTTCATTCGCTGATTTTTCAGGCAATGCGCTGCACCCCAAAAGCAGCGATAAACAGGCACTAAGACAGATTATCGGGCAACGGCGGATAACGACTGGTTTATGCATCATGCCTTAATCCCCCTTCTTACTGAAATAACTGACCATGTAATCGACATTGTCTTTATAGGCTATGTTACCGCAGTGACCGCCTAGAGGATAAATGTGAGCTCGCGATTGAAAGGTATTGCGAAAGAAGTCGATCTCGCCGGGAGCAAGAATAATGTCGTCCTCGTTGTGAACAACCGCGATTTTGTTGGATGAACGTAAATAGTTGGCGATACTTGCCAGGCTCGTGTCCTCCATCAACGATTCCCGGGTAAGGCTCGCTTTTTGCTTTTTATAGAAAGGATAAAAGCGCTCGTTGAAATAATCGGTGAAACTAATACGACTGGCGACCTTAAAATAATTCGTAGTGGACTCGTTTTTATGCAATTGATGATTTCTCGGCAGTATGTAACCGCCTCCGGTCACTATGTCGGAAAAAAAGATCATGTTGGCCGAGGATATGCGAAATGACATGCCAATGGTGGCAGACACTCGAGAAGTATCGATCTCGGTTTGCCGGTTTTGATAGATTCGGTAGAGGAAATCATCGTTGAAATCCACATTTTCCAGCTCTGTATACACCTTGGAAAATTCGTCCATCAGATCATTGAAAAAAGCATTAAAATTATCCAGCCCGCCGGGAATATTATCTTCTAGTAATCGGTCGAGTATGGATACCGAATTAAACAGGTTGACCGGGGGGTTGATCATTAATACCTTTTTAAAATTGAAGACCTCGCGTGCTTCGTCGAGCCTGGCAACAAAAGCCGCTTGCGCCCCACCCAGGCTATATCCGGTTAAGTAGAATTCCGTTATATCGACCTTGTTTTGAATTTCTCCCAGTATTGCTTCCATTACTCGGTATAGGTCTTCACTGTCATGGACGGTATGGCCGGGCACTTGTGTGGTCGATGCCGTTGCGATGAAGTTGCCGTAGGTGGGCGAGGGCAGGGACACGACGTGTAAGCCTGCCTTATAAAGGACTTTTTCTAATAAACGCATCTTGGCACCGCGGTGACTGGCGCCAGTACCCGCTATAGAAAATACGAGAGGTGCCTTATGTCGTTGGCTAGCCAGGCTATAACTGAGAGCGTTGCGAGGTATAAAAGAATTCACTTTGCGGTCTGGGAAAACTACCACCGTCCTTTCCGTGCGGTGAATATTATCAGGCAGTGAGGCCATATATGCCTTCGGTGTGCCGATAACCGTTGCTGCTAAGGGGTTGATAATGGGGTATTCGTACGGACTACTGGCCAGGCACGCCGCGTTTAACAGAAAGCTGAAGAGGCAGACAACGGCTTGTCGCTTCATAACTTAGTCCCGCCGAAGTAGT
>JAESSY010000114.1 GCA_016763855.1 Pseudomonadales bacterium | reverse complement strand
CTCCCTGACCTGGGCTCGAACCAGGGACCCAATGATTAACAGTCATTTGCTCTACCAACTGAGCTATCAGGGAACATCTGAAGGGTGCGAATTGTATAGACGTGTTTCGATTGGGTCAACACTTTTGCGTTCTTTAAGCACAAAATAAAACTGGCTTGAGAAAATCGAAGTTAATGAGATGTTATTCAGTTAATACTGCCAGGCCGTTGTCAGTAGACATTCTCTTAGATGCAATTTTCGATCTCTGCTTGTTGTATAATTCCTTTCCAAGTTAGCCAGTCTGTTTAATGTGAAATCTGTCCCATTCCGAGTTGAGTCAAGCTATAAGCCTGCAGGAGATCAACCTGCTGCCATTAAGTTATTGGTGGAGGGGATTAATGACGGATTAGCTGCACAAACTTTGTTAGGTGTGACGGGCTCTGGTAAGACTTACACCATTGCCAATGTCATCGAGCAGATCCAGCGCCCAACCTTAATCATGGCGCCAAACAAAACCCTCGCAGCTCAACTTTATGGTGAGTTTAAAGAATACTTCCCCGATAATTCTGTGGAGTATTTTGTTTCATACTATGACTATTACCAACCTGAAGCCTATGTCCCGTCTTCTGATACCTATATTGAGAAAGATTCGGCTATTAATGAACATATAGAACAAATGCGTCTTTCAGCCACAAAAGCATTGCTAGAAAGAGAAGATGCCATTGTTGTCGCGTCTGTTTCCTCAATCTATGGTCTGGGGGACCCGGGTATTTACCTAAAGATGGTGATGCATCTGGATCGAGGTGATCGGATTGATCAACGATGGGTATTACGTCGATTATCTGAACTTCAATATACGAGAAATGAAACGGAACTTCGCCGGGCGACCTACCGTGTTCGAGGAGATGTGATTGATGTTTACCCTGCTGAATCAGATCGATATGCCGTAAGAATTGAATTGTTTGATGATGAAATTGAATCCTTGGCAATATTTGATCCGCTAACGGGAGAAGTTTTACGACGTGTCCCTCGGATAACGATATTCCCCAAATCTCACTATGTGACGCCCAAGGAAACCTTGATGGCTGCCCTTGATCACATACGAGATGAATTGAACGAGCGTCTTAAATTTTTGAAAGACAACAACAAATTAGTCGAAGCCCAGCGTTTAGAGCAACGCACCCGCTATGATTTGGAAATGATAAAAGAGTTGGGATATTGCAATGGCATAGAAAATTATTCTCGATACCTTTCAGGGCGAGAACCAGGGGCGGCGCCCCCCACCTTATATGATTATTTGCCAGATGATGCTTTGTTGATTATTGATGAATCCCACGTTGGTGTCCCACAACTTGGTGCTATGTATAAAGGCGATAGATCTAGGAAAGAGACATTAGTGAACTATGGTTTCAGACTGCCATCGGCATTAGACAATAGACCCATGCGTTTTGATGAGTGGGAGTCAATAGCACCACAAACTATCTTTGTCTCGGCTACCCCCGCGGACTATGAAAAAGATAGGTCAGGTCAGATAGTTGAGCAAATGGTTCGGCCTACCGGGCTACTCGATCCGATAATAGAAGTTAGGCCCGCCCAAACTCAGGTAGATGATGTCCTAACAGAAATTCGGCTTCGTGTGGCAAAGGAAGAAAGGGTACTCATCACCACTTTAACCAAACGTATGGCTGAAGATCTGACTGACTATATGGATGAGCATGGTGTCAGGATTCGTTATCTGCATTCGGATATCGATACCATAGAGCGAATGGAGATTATACGTGATCTAAGACTAGGTGAATTTGATGTACTGGTCGGGATCAACTTGTTACGTGAGGGGCTCGATATGCCCGAGGTGTCTCTTGTTGCGATTTTAGATGCGGATAAAGAAGGCTTCCTCAGATCTGAGCGTTCGCTGATCCAAACGATAGGCCGAGCTGCCCGAAATTTAAATGGTAAGGCGATTCTCTACGGCGACAAGATCACAGGATCCATGCAACGTGCGATTGATGAGACTGATCGTCGACGTGAGAAACAACACCGATACAATGTTGATAACAACATTGTACCTGTTGGTATCAAGCGCACGGTGATTGATATTCTTGAGGGTGCGAGGGGCTCTGGTAAAGGTCAGGGTAATTTGAAGGTGGCTGATACCAAAGGCCGTTATGGTAGAAAGAAAGCGCTCACTCAGCCAGAGTTAGAAAAAGAGATCGTCCGGCTTGAGAAAGAAATGTTCGCACATGCAAAGAATTTGGCTTTTGAAGATGCTGCAAGCCTCAGAGATGAAATAGAAGAGCTTCGTACCCAATTTGTCCAAGGATAAAACAGTTGTCCCAGGATAAAATCGGGGATCAGCTCAAAAAATCACTTTTTCTCTATTTTGAATTCCTCAGGACTGGATTCGCTTCTGGTTTCTTGATAAATTACGCGCCCTCTAAGCCGTTGTGACTTATTCAAAGTAAGAATAGAACAATGGGATCGAGGAGCAGTACTAGTTTAAAGAAGTGCTACTATATAATAGGCAGTATGAGGTAAAGGGGGAGCGTAGCTCAGTTGGTTAGAGCATCGCCTCGACAAGGCGAGGGTCCTCAGTTCGAATCTGAGCGTTCCCACCAACCTTGTGGCTTTTGCAAAGCAAAAACACAAGGGGTCCCCACTCCGAAACAAGTTATTACTTACGCCCTAGTTTGGGGCTTTTGCAAAGCAAAAACACAAACACGAAAGCACAAAACGTGTGAGGCTAGAAAATATTTACACGAGCAGGTTGTTTCTTTGCGCAGCAAAAAACAACAGTAAAAAGAAATATCCGGACCACCAACAAAGTCCGCCTAAACAAAGTTTCTTAAAACAAGAAACCAGCAAAAACCCAAGTGACCTCTAGTAACGGTCACCACTGAAAGCGAGGAATACATGCCAACAATCACACTACCTGACGGCACCAAAAAACAATTCGACGGCCCCGTCACTATCCATCAAATCGCAAAATCCATCGGCTCGGGTCTAGCCAAAGCCGCCCTTGCGGGTAAAGTGCAAGGCGAGCTTGTAGACACATCCTATCTCGTCGAAACCGATGCAGAAATCTCGATTGTTACCGGCAAAGATGATGCAGGCCTAGAAGTCCTCCGACACTCCTGCGCCCATTTAATGGCACAGGCAGTACAACGGCTGTTTCCCTCTGTACAGGTCACAATCGGGCCTGTCATTGAAGATGGTTTCTTCTATGACTTTGCCTTTGAGCGAGCCTTTACGCCTGAAGATCTAAAGGCGATTGAAAAGAAGATGAATCACATCGTTAAAGAAAATTTGGAGGTGACTCGATCATTGATGTCGCGATCAGAAGCCATCGAGTTTTTTAAGCAAAAAGATGAAAAATATAAAGTTCAGATATTGGAGAGTATTCCGTCCGATGAAGATTTGTCTTTTTATAGCCAGGGCGAGTTCATTGATTTGTGTCGTGGTCCCCATATTCCAACGACCAGTAAGCTACAGGCATTTAAGCTAACCAAAGTGGCGGGAGCTTATTGGCGTGGAGATTCAAATAATGAAATGTTACAAAGAATCTACGGTACAGCCTGGGGCGATAAAAAGGATCTAAAAGATTATCTGTTCCGTATTGAAGAAGCAGAAAAGAGAGACCACCGTAAACTTGGCAAGAAGTTTGACCTCTTCCATATGCAGGAAGAAGCGCCGGGCATGGTTTTCTGGCATCCCAAAGGTTGGCAGATGTATCAAACTATTCAGTCCTATATGCGGAGTGTTCAGAACAAACACGGCTACCTTGAGATTAATACACCACAACTCGTTGATATGTCTCTGTGGGAGAAGTCAGGTCATGTAGATAAATTTGGTGACGATATGTTTTCTGTTTCGACTGAAAACAGACTCTATGCGATAAAGCCCATGAACTGCCCCTGCCACGTTCAGGTGTTTAATCAAGGTCTAAAGAGCTACAGAGACCTGCCGATTCGCCTCGCTGAATTTGGTAGTTGTCATCGAAATGAGCCTTCCGGCACCTTGCAAGGCATCATGCGGGTACGGGCATTTGTTCAGGACGATGGTCATATTTTTTGTACTGAGGCTCAGATCCAGGATGAAGTGATCGATTTTATCAATATTCTGGAAGATGTTTATGCTGACTTTGGTTTCAATGAAATCATCGTTAAGTTGTCCACTCGACCAGAGCTTAGGGTGGGGAGCGATGAGGTTTGGGATAAGTCTGAAGCGACCTTGGCTAAAGCACTTGAGGCAAAAGGGCTGGATTTCGACTACCTACCCGGAGAAGGCGCATTTTATGGTCCTAAGATAGAGTTTTCTTTAAAGGATTGCCTAGGTCGAGTATGGCAATGCGGCACGATGCAGGTGGATTTTTCCACACCTGGGCGACTGGATGCGCAATATGTTGCGGAAGATGGTAGTCGACAGGTCCCAGTAATGTTGCATCGGGCCATGTTGGGCTCCTTTGAAAGGTTCATTGGTATCCTGATTGAGAACTACGCAGGAGAGATGCCTGCCTGGCTCGCGCCAGTTCAAGCTGTCGTTCTTAATATTACGGATAGTCAAGCAGATTATTGCAACGCTGTCCGTAACACCTTGATAGATAAGGATTTTAGAGTCGAAGTTGATACTCGAAATGAAAAGATCGGATTCAAGATTCGTGAACACACGATTCAGAGAGTGCCGTATTTGATCGTTGTAGGTGACAGAGGAGTCGAAAGTGGTCAAGTTGCGGTAAGAGCCCGCAATGGTGATGACCTTGGGGTGATGGCAGTGGATGAGTTTTCGACACTTTTATCCAAAGAAGTAGAAAAAAGAGGGAGAAACAGCTCTGCTAATTAGTTCTTACCCCAATACGCAGTTTATTGAGATTAATTCCTTTGAACTGTGGCAGAGCGATCAGCTTATGGGTACTGACGGTAATTAAAATCAATGAAATCAGGGCTTCCGAGACAGGAATTAATTAGTTATACTCCTGCCCCCCAGATTAAGGAGAAGCGGAATCAAAAAAGGCGTAAGTAAAAGGTCCCCTATTAACGATGAAATTCAAGCAACGGAATGTCGCTTGATCGGGGCCGACGGAAGTCAGGTAGGTATCGTACCTATTGATAAAGCGCGAGACATGGCAAGCGATGCAAGCTTAGATTTAGTATTGATTGCTCCCGATGCAGAGCCAGTGGTTTGTAAGATTTTAGACTACGGCAAGCATATTTTTGAAGTCAAGAAAGATAAAGCGGCTGCAAAGAAGAAACAGCGTAAGACACACGTCAAAGAGATGAAGTTTCGACCGGGGACAGAAGAAGGAGATTATCAGGTAAAACTACGCAACCTGACACGTTTCCTCAACGATGGCGATAAAGCCAAAGTGACCTTGCGTTTTAGAGGTCGCGAAATGGCACACCAGGAAATCGGTATGGAACTATTAAAGCGGATCGAAGGTGATCTGGCTGAGATAGGTAATGTTGAACTCCATCCAAAGATGGAAGGTCGACAGCTGACAATGGTATTGGCGCCAAGAGGTAAAAAGAAAGGTATGGCAGGAGAGTAAGCCTTAAGGTTAACACTCCGTAAATCCCAGCCCACTTTAAACCAAAAAGCACTGCGAACCCCTCCGTAACGAGATGTCTTAACAGGTATTTGGTAAGGGAGCGTTTGGTTCGTTTATTTTTTATGAGTAGCAAAATCGCGGAGTATGAAAATGCCCAAACTTAAAGCAAGTAGTGGTGCATCCAAACGGTTCAAAAAAACCGGTAAAGGCGGATACAAGCACCGACAAGCAAACCGAGCCCATATCTTGACAAAGAAGGCGACCAAGCGAAAGAGACACCTGCGTGGAATGAAGCAGGCATCGGAAGCTGATGTCCCATTAATCAAACGTTTATTGCGTCTATAGAACTTACATAGACCACTTAAACCAAATAATTTGTCAGGAGAAATACAATGCCTAGAGTAAAACGAGGTGTCACGGCTCATCGTCGACACAAGAAAGTATTAAAACAAGCCAAGGGTTATTACGGTGCACGCTCTCGTGTATATCGTGTTGCCAAGCAAGCCGTAACCAAAGCAGGTCAGTACGCTTACCGCGACAGAAAAGTGCGTAAGAGAATGTTCCGAATACTTTGGATTCAGAGAATCAATGCTGCAGCCAGAGAGTGTGGTCTTTCTTACAGCAAAATGATTAATGGTCTGAAAATCGAAAACATTGAAATTGACCGTCGTGTATTAGCCGATCTGGCTGTTCATGAAAAAGAAGCATTTGCTGTTTTAGCAGAGAAAGCAAAGACTGCTTTAGCAGCTTAAATACGCTTTCAGTGCCATACTGATTACCCTGGCTGATCGAGTCAGGGAGGTCAGCCATGCGACAGCAATCACAGGGATCTATCGCTAAAAAGTTTAGAACCCAAGCCTTCAATATCTACATTTTGCGAGATTAGTGAGTAATGCAAGTGTCTGATTTAAAAGAAATTACTGAAAAAGCCCAGTCAGCCATCGCAGCCGCAGAAGATGCTGCGACATTGGATTCTGTGCGTGTCACTTATCTCGGCAAGAAAGGGAATCTAACTGCCTTATTAAAAGGGCTAGGAAAACTTCCTGCTGAAGAGCGACCTGCTGCGGGGGCTGAAATCAATGTTGCGAAGCAGCTTGTTCAGGATGCTATCAATACCCGTAAAGAAATTCTTGATCAAGCAGCGATCAACCTAAAACTAGAATCTGAAATTATTGATGTGACCTTACCGGGCCGAGATTCAGATCTTGGGGGGCTTCACCCCGTCACAATGGTACTGCAACGAATCGAAAATTTCTTCAGAAGCGTGGGTTACGACGTTGTTGAAGGTCCAGAAATCGAAGACGACTATCACAACTTTGAAGCCTTGAATATTCCTCATCATCATCCCGCCAGGGCGATGCATGACACTTTCTACTTTAACCCTAATATGTTGTTACGTACTCATACGTCTCCAGTTCAAGTGAGAACAATGGAGGAACGTAAACCTCCTTTTAGGATTATTTGTCCCGGTCGCGTTTATCGAGTCGACTCTGATTTGACCCATACCCCCATGTTTCATCAGGTAGAAGGTTTGCTCATCGACGAGAATGCCAGTTTCGCGGATCTCAAAGGCACTATTATTGAATTTTTACAGGTGTTCTTTGAAAAAGATCTTGACGTAAGGTTTAGACCTTCCTACTTCCCCTTTACAGAGCCGTCTGCAGAGGTTGACGTTCAGTGTGTTCACTGTGTGGGTAAAGGATGTCGTGTTTGCAGTAATACCGGATGGCTTGAAGTCATGGGGGCTGGCATGGTGCATCCAAAAGTCTTAGAGGCTTCGGGGATTGATCCTGAAGAATATACTGGATTTGCTTTTGGCATGGGGCCTGACAGATTGGCTATGCTTCGATATGGCGTTGATGATTTAAGATTATTTTTCGAGAATGATCAGCGGTTTTTGAAACAGTTTAATTAGCGTTTTATTTTTTTAAGCTAAACCAGAAATATGCAGAGACATTTGATTCAGAGACAAGAAAATGAAATTCAGTGAAAGTTGGTTGCGGGAATATGTAAGCCCTGATCTCAGTACGCAAGAACTGGTTGATCAACTCACCATGGCAGGCTTGGAAGTCGAGGGCTTTGAACCTGTCGCCAGTCAATTTTCTAAAGTCGTTGTAGGAGAAATCCTCAAAATTGAAAAACATCCCGATGCTGATAAGTTAGCCATTTGTACTGTCAGTAGCGGTGAAGAAACACACCAGGTTGTTTGTGGCGCATCCAATGCCCGTCAAGGCATAAAGATTCCTTTCGCCTTAATTGGCGCAAAACTCGAAGACTTTAAAATTAAGAAAGCGAAACTAAGGGGCGTTGAATCCTTTGGCATGCTTTGCTCTGAACGAGAATTAGGCATTTCAGACAAGCACGAAGGTTTAATGGAATTGCCCGCAGATGCACCTGCAGGAGTCGATGTCAGAGAATATCTTTCCTTAGATGACAGCATCATTGATCTTGATCTAACGCCTAATCGAAGTGATTGCCTTAGCATGGTTGGTTTAGGACGAGAAACAGGTTTGATCAATGCCTTGGATGTATCGACCATAAAAATTGAAGCCGTATCCAAAACGATTAACGATCAATTTGAGGTGGACCTAAAGGCAGGTTCAGCTTGCCCAAGATTTGTCGGTAGAGTGATTAAAAATATTCAACTTGATGCAGAGACACCGCTTTGGATGAAAGAAAAACTGCGTCGCTCCGATGTCAGAAGCATTGATCCAGTTGTTGATGTCACAAATTTTGTGATGCTCGAATTGGGACAACCCATGCATGCTTATGATCTGGCAAAATTACAAGGCAAGACCGTTGTCCGTCAATCTGAATCCGAAGAGAAGGTAACTTTGTTAGATGGCTCGGATGTCACCTTGGCCGAAAATACACTCCTGATTACAGATGATTCCGGGCCTATTGGTATCGCCGGTATCATGGGTGGGCTTTCAACTTCTGTGACAGAAACAACCCAGGATATCTATTTAGAAAGCGCCTTCTTTGCACCGACTTCGATAACCGGTCGGGCAAGATCTTATGGCATGAATACTGATGCCTCTCATCGATTTGAGCGTGGTGTAGATTGGAAAGGACAGGCCGATGCCATCGAACGAGCCACCGCATTGTTACTAGAAATTGCCGGCGGGGACGCGGGACCCACCACAGAATCTGTTCTTGAAAATGATCTCCCCAGTATTCCAGAAGTCAGCCTAAGATTGAATCGCGTTAAAAGAGTGTTGGGTGTCGAGATTGAAGAAAGCCAGATTGATGATATTTTGTCACGATTGGGATTCGAGCATGTATCGAATGTCACAAAAGATGATGTCACATGGCAGGTGAAGGCACCGGCATATCGTTTTGATATCGCCATAGAGGCAGATCTGATTGAAGAAATCAGCAGAGTTTATGGGTACAACAATCTGCCCGTCAGAACCCCCAGAACGAGCCTGACTATGGCGCCGGTTGAAGAAGGTGTTATCAATCTTAATAAAATAAAAGATCACCTTGTGACGCGAGGCTATCAAGAAGCCATCACCTATAGTTTTGTAGACCCTAAGCTTCAAGCTGTTTTGGACCCGGAGCAAGACCCCATTGGGCTTGCCAATCCACTTTCCAGTGAAATGGCGGTGATGCGTACTTCTCTGTGGCCGGGGTTAGTTAAAGCATTGATTCATAACGTAAATCGGCAACAAACTAGAGTGAGATTGTTCGAGAGTGGCTTGCGATTTCAACAACCCCCCAATACGGCCAACCTTGAAATGGCCGATGTCCGCCAGGAACGCATGTTGGCAGGTGTATTACTCGGCCCAAAAATGCCGGAAATTTGGGGCAATTCATCTGAAGTCGTCGATTTCTTTGATTTAAAGGGTGATGTTGAGAGTATTTTCAAACTGACTGGGGCAGAAACTGAGTTTACCTTTGATGTCGGACAACATCCTGCACTGCATCCCGGCCAGACAGCAAGAATAATGCGAGGCACAAATTTGGTTGGCTTTATCGGTTTGATGGACCCTCGGGCGCAGAAAAAACTGGGAATTGATCAAAATGTGTACTTGTTTGAGCTGAAACTCGATGAAATCAATTCAAGACATGTCCCCGAAGCCCAATCTTTGTCAAAATTTCCTGAAGTCAGGCGTGATATAGCGGTTATTGTCGATTCTGAGGTGAGTGCCGCAGAAATAAACGCTTGTGTCGAATCTGCGACAGACGGTAGTTTCCAAAACCTAATGTTGTTTGACGTATATCAGGGCAAAGGCATTGATCCTAATAGAAAAAGTGTCGCTTTGGGCTTGACGTTTCAGCATGGTTCCCGCACTCTTACGGATGACGAAATCAACAAATTCGTTGACGAAATTGTCGAAGCACTCACCATTAAGCTGGGTGCAAGCTTAAGGAACTAGAAATGACGGCGCTGACCAAAGCAGAAATGGCAGAAAAGCTATTTGACGAGCTAGGTTTGAATAAAAGAGAAGCTAAGGAAGTTGTAGAGCTCTTTTTTGAAGAAGTGCGCTTGTCGCTTGAAGGCAACGAGCAGGTCAAATTATCCGGTTTTGGTAATTTTGATCTCAGAGACAAAAGCCAACGACCCGGTCGTAATCCTAAAACGGGAGAAGAAATCCCCATCACTGCTCGTCGCGTAGTGACTTTCAGGCCAGGACAAAAACTAAAAGCAAAGGTGGAGGCATATGCTGGATCCAGATCATAACGCTGAACTCCCACCGATACCGGGCAAGCGATATTTTACGATTGGCGAAGTCAGCGGCCTGTGTGCTGTTAAACCCCACGTACTAAGATACTGGGAGCAAGAATTCCCTCAGCTTAAACCGGTAAAGCGTCGCGGTAATCGTCGTTATTATCAACGCCAAGATGTGTTGATGATTCGCCAAATTCGATCATTGCTTTATGATCAAGGCTTCACCATTGGTGGTGCTCGTCAGCAACTTTCGGGTGATGACCGTAAAGAAGATAACAGCCAGTACAAACAGTTAATTCAGCAAATGATCACAGAGCTGGAAGAAGTATTGGTTGTACTTAAAAGCTAGTCACCGAGACTGGCGCGCCTCTTTAATAATACTCTTTTTCGTGCTTTCTAATTTAACGGCTCCTTTTTGAAAATTCTTGTCACCGGTGCGACCGGATTTATCGGATCTGCCCTCTGTCAGTATTTACAGGCAGCTGGGCATCAAGTACACGGCCTTATTCGGTCAAAATCTTCACTCAGTATCCCCACTATTCAAATTGATGACCTCAATCAAATTGCAAACAAACATCTTAAAGGCATGGATGCCGTTGTACACACCGCAGGGCTTGCCCATCTAAGCAATGTAGATCCGGCCCAATATCAAGTAGTTAATGTAGATGCCTCCGTTAAGTTACTACAAACCTGCATAGCGGTGGGTGTCCCCAGGAT
Source organism: Pseudomonadales bacterium (assembly GCA_016763855.1). GTDB lineage: Bacteria > Pseudomonadota > Gammaproteobacteria > Pseudomonadales > Azotimanducaceae > JAHRVQ01. The sequence goes on along the minus strand of JAESSY010000114.1, from coordinate 16,178 downwards.
GATTACTTTAAGTTCTACCAAAGCAGTAGGCGAGGGATCAGTAGGACCGAGAACCAAAATCAATCCCGTCACGCCCTACGGAAAGTCAAAGCGAGAAGCAGAGCGCAAACTTGAAGAGATTCAATCGACATCTTCAATTGAGCTGTTACAACTCCGTATCCCACTTATCATTGGGCAAGGCGTAAAGGGTAATTTTAGAAGACTGATAGATGTAACAGGAAAGGGCTGGCCGCTACCGATGTCAGCATTAAGTGCTAAGAGACACTATTTGACGATTGGGAATTTATTGGATTTCATTGAGCACCGCATGGTAAGCGATGCGCTTAAGAGTGATTGTTTATTTTTAGCAGATGAGGAAGCCGTATCATTAGGGGAAGTATTGAGAGCGTTATCAATTGCACAAGGCGCTAATGCTTTTAATATCCCCATGCCAAAGTGGTTTTTAAACCAAGGCAGTAGATTGTTTCTCTCCGCGAAAAACCATGAACAGATTTTCCAAGCGTGTCTTGTTGATAGCTCAGAAACATACAAGATCAGTAACTGGAAACAAAAATACACAACAATCGAGGGTATCTATCAAATGTTTGGGAAATCCCACTGAACACTGGTAGAATCGCCGGCTTCGGGGCGTAGCGCAGTTTGGTAGCGCACCACACTGGGGGTGTGGTGGTCAGAGGTTCAAATCCTCTCGTCCCGACCAATTAAAATAAGGATTCTGGCTGTTAGCTTTGGTATTGGAATTTAGGCTTAAGTCCTTATTAAGGGCTCTACCCACTTAACGGGGGATGAGCATCATCAAACCCTGTTAATTATTCCAGCGGAACGCCGCCCGTCCAACCACAATGAGTTAAGACTCTTAGTCGGTAGTTTTCAAAATTTCTAAAACCATACGCTCTTCTCGTCATCATTTCCATTTTGGTATGGAACCCTTCGGTGATCCCATTTGTTTTACTAAAGCGCCACATGCCAACAATCGCTTCTAACCAAGATGTGAGTGTTTTGGCGAGACTGTGTAGTGGACTCGCTTTGAGTTGTTCTAATAACTTGAGCAGCTTTGGCAATTGCCGCCGCGCTGTCTTCTTATTCATCGTTCTGCGCAACAACAAACGATTCAGTTTTTGCTTGGCGTGATACATCGCTTTAAGCACTGGATATTCACTTAAGTATTGCATGAGATTATTTACGCTTCGCCGAAGCTGCGTAGTAATGTTAGCAACGGATTTTCACTAAGTTCTTTATTCCCAGATGTTCATGCATGAATTAGAGCGTGAATACTTATCACAGGTAGGGTCAAACTTGAGTGAAAAATCCTGTGAAAAATGGATCAAATGTAAATGCAATCCATCAGTGTGTAGTCAATATTTTATCCAAATGTTGAGCCTAGCCTGCGAACTTCTGCTAATCTAGCGCTCACAGGAGAAGTAATTTATGTATGAAGTTGAACTAACCGAGTCCTATTTCCCCGCTCAGGGAAAGCCAGAACCAAGCCAATTAACCATTGGCGATATGTTGCGCGCATCGGCAGCGCGGGTGCCAGATCAACCAGCCCTCAAAGAACTTACTTATTCCGGTGAGATTGCCCGCATTTGGACGTATGCAGAGCTACTCGCCGACTGCGAACGTCTTGCCCGTGCATTGGCCAGCCGTCATGCCGAGGGAGCGCGGATTGCAGTTTTCGCCAACAATGTACCCGAGTGGATATTGCTGGAACTGGCCTGCGGTCTTGCAGGCGTCATACTAGTCACGGTCAATCCGGCCTATCAGAAACGCGAATTGAAATTCGTGCTCGAACAATCGCGATCTGAGGCGATCTACTATGTCATCGACTTTCGAGGCAACCCGGTTCAGGAGATTGCCGACGTCGTGTGTGATGAGATTCCGGCCATTACCAACCGTATTTTGTTAACCGATCATGACGCGCTCTACGCCGGAGAAGAACAGGGTGAATTGCGCGACCCGAAACCCAATGATCCGGTACAGATTCAATACACTTCTGGTACCACAGGCTTTCCAAAAGGCGCACTGTTGCACCACAATGGACTGGTGCGAAATGGTGTCGATACTATGGCTCGTGCGGGCCTTATGCAAGGTGGTACCTTCGTTCACAATATGCCGCTTTTCCACACGACAGGTTGTGCCATTCTTGTCCTGGGGGGCCTTGGAACATGCGCTACGATGCTGCTCGCACCGATGTTTGACCCGGCGATGATTGTTAAGGTAATAGAGCGCGAGCGAACTAAATTCATGTTGGGTGTTCCGACGATGCTAGTTGCCTTGATCGAAGAAGTACGTCGTTCTGGTTGCGATGTTTCTTCAGTACAGCGGATCATGTCTGGGGGATCAATGGTTGCCCCTCAGCTTTGCCGCGACGCTCAATCTGTGTTCGGCGCGCCGATTCAAATCGTTTACGGTCAAACTGAAACGTCTCCCGTGTTGACGCAAGCTTGGTTTGAGGACACGCTGGAAGACCTGACCGAAACAATTGGTCAACCAGTTGCTCATACTGAAATTTCCATCCGCGCGCCTCAGACTAATACAGTCCTGTCAATTGGTGAGCAGGGCGAGATTTGTGCCAGGGCGTACAGCGTGATGCTTGGGTATAATGATAATCCGCAAGCCACTGCCGCAGCAATTGATAGCCAGGGCTGGCTACATACGGGCGACCTTGGGTGCATGGATCCGCGAGGCTACGTCAAGATTACAGGGCGCGTCAAAGAGATGATTATACGCGGCGGTGAGAACCTGTTCCCTGCGGAGATTGAAAACGCCATGTTGGAACACGACGCAATTGATGAGGTTGCTGTTGTTGGTATTCCTGACGAGAAATGGGGCGAGCAAGTTGTCTGTTTCATCCGGAGTAATTCTAACGAGGCATTACGGGCTGCCGATCTGAAAGCTTTCATCCGTGACCGATTATCGCCTCAAAAGACCCCAGTCTATTGGGTCACCATTTCTGATTGGCCTCTTACAGGCTCAGGAAAGATACAGAAATTCAAGCTCGCCGTAGCATTCATTGCTGGCACGCATGATGTGATGGCGTAATCCTTAACTCGGATGTCCGCTTTGTTCCTAAAACGCGCTTACTTTAGTGAACTATCGGAATCAGTGAGGTTTTTGAGGCATCTCCTTTTATAAAATTAGGACTATCGATTTTTAAGGTCTATGCGGTGAAGAGCAACCTCCTTAGCAGGGATTGGGTTCATGACATTAATATTTTTTAGGGCGCAAAATACATGGGCAATGGTGGAAAATTCTTTGTGAATCGTCTTACTTAACTGACGAACCCAAAACGAGTGTGAGCGTAAATTCCATATGCCTGTCAATGGCTTGATAAATGATGTATTTCTCTCCTGTCGCGTGCAGTTAGCACGAGCGGTGTCACGTATTGTGCCACCACACGACATAGAGGATATAGTTCAGGAAACATACGTCCGTGCCTGCCAATTCGGTGCGAAGAATGAGGTCAGGGAGCCGCGGGCCTTAATGGTCAAAATCGCACGTAATCTAGCACTAGACCGAATCAAGCTTGCTAGTACTAGGCTCAAGTCTTCAGAGGATTTCGAAACAGTGCTTGAACACTTGCATCAGGACATAGACGAGCCGTTCAATGAAGTTGCCAGTGGTGAAGAATTTGCGCAATTCTGCGAAGCGGTAAGGGAGCTACCAAAGCAATGTCGACGTGGGTTTGTGCTAAAAAAAGTCTATGGTTATTCTCAAACAGAAATCGCTAGAGAACTGAACATTAGTGAGAGCACTGTCGAGAAACATATAGCCAAGGGCATGAAACTTTGTGTCCAATTTATGCTAGCCCAGCGCGATATAAATAGGGTGTCTTCGATAACCGCTTCCTTAGGCGCCTCGTCGCTAGGAGACAGTAAATGAGTAATATTTACGAACTACCAACGTCAGAAGATCCTATAGGCGACGCCAGTGAATGGATTGCTAGGATCGATAGAGGACTGACAGAACAGGAAAAAGAGGCTTTGCAGGAATGGGTTGAGGCGAAGCCTGAAAACCAGGAAGCACTAGTCACTGTTGCGGAAATCTGGGATAAGATGTCTGCACTATCTCGGTTAAAAGAATTGTTCCCTCATCCCCATAACACGGAGGTTAGATCAAGATGGGTTCCTTTGACGATGGCCGCTACGGTGTTGTTAGCGGTGTTTGTAGGATTCTGGAGTACCAGTGGTCTGATCTTCAATAAATTGAATCTGGCGCCTACAACTTCATATGTGATTAAAGAAGATGTTTTTGAAACGAAAATCGGTGAAAATTTAATTTTCATACTCCCCGATGGCTCTCAGCTAAGCCTGAACACCAATACCCGAGTCAGATTTAGATACACGCAATTTGAACGATTATTAATGATTGAGCGAGGAGAAGTTCATCTCCAAGTTCAAATAGACGAAGCACGTCCATACAATGTCTTTGCGGGCAACAAAATTGTTCAGGCAGTAGGGACTGCTTTCAATATAGAACTAAGCAGCAACCAACATATGGAACTGACTGTGACTGAGGGTAAGGTTCTCGTCGCCGCGTTGGACGAAGCGACGAGAGTGGATGTGTTCAAGGGGCGATCAGGATTGCCTCCTGCGATGCCGCAATCGTCTGTACTGGTCTCGGCCGGTGAACAATTGATAGTGAATGGCACCATTGAAGGTACCGATTTGATAGAGCCTCAAGACATCCAAGCAAGATTGGCTTGGCGTGATAACAATCTTATATTTCGCGGTGAATCACTAGCTGAAGCTATTGCTGAAATTGAACGTTATACCTCCGTAGAGTTTGTGATTGTCGGAGAAAACCTGAAGAAAATTCGTGTCGCTGGCATATTCAAGACCGAAGATGTAGAAGGTTTGCTAAACACGCTAAGAGAGAACTTTGGTATTGTTCCTGAGCGCGTAGGCGATGAAAAAATTATCCTAACTCAAGGATGAGTTAATACCTTCAAGGCTTTGTCAATTTTGAAATTTTCTATTGTGAGTTAATCCTCTTATATTGAGACTAGTGGATTAACAAAGCAATTCTACCAAACCTAATTTCTGTTATTATTTTCATCCCTTGATAGCGGAAATTATATGTCTGAATCGTCTTATATGACAGCACCCGTAATGTGTGCAACCGAGGGATATATTCGGATATTTTTTCGCTGCCTTACGCTCGTTTTATTGATGACTGTATTTCAGTTCGTTTCAATAAGTGCGAGTGCAGAAGGTATGTACTCAAGCGAGAAAGTAAACTTTAGTATTCCCCGGCAGAGAGCGGATCAAGCACTTATTGAGTTTGCGAATCAGGCTGACATGACCTTCATCTTTCCCATTGATGAGGCGCAGGAAAAATTTGCCAATCAACTGATTGGTACCTATACCCGTACAGAGGCAATCAGGATGCTTCTTGAGGGTACAGGTCTGCAGCCAGAGTTCCATTCCGATGGTGCTTTAACCGTAAAGTCTGATCATCGATTAAAGGTTGAGGGGAAAACTATGCAAAGTCCTAAACGCGGAGTTCTCGCGAGTCTGATTGCTTTCTTATTTGTGGCTGGTGAAACATCTGCCGCATCGTTACCGGAAGAAAGAGGACCTCGGGTTATTGAAGAGATTATTGTCACCGCACAAAAGCGCGAGAATTCTGCGCAGCTATTACCTGTTTCTTTGACCGCCATATCTGGCGAATCAATGAGAAAAGCAGGCATTACCAGCGCGCAGGATCTAAGCGGGATTTCACCAAGCCTTAATGCAACTTTAGGTAACGGCCAACTTCAGTTGACCATGAGGGGAGTTGGCAACGAACTAGTGCTCTCCGGTGTTGGCGAATCTGGCGTAGCTTTCCACAGTAATGGTATATATCTGGGCTCAAATATTACACCCACTTTTGGGTTCTTTGATCTAGAACGCATAGAAATAATGCGGGGACCGCAGGGGACACTCTGGGGCCGAAATTCTACTGGCGGAGCCATTAATGTTATCCAAAACCGTCCAAGCCAGGTTTTTGAAGGATACTTGGATCTCAGCAATGGAAACTACGGGTCAAAAAGTATTGAAGGGGCTATAAGCGGCCCGGTTACCGACAAAGTCAGCGCGCGCCTAGCGGTAAATTATCGTAATGCAGACGGTTACATCGATAACCTTGCTGCCGGAGGCGGTGATGATTTTGGTGGAGAGGACGATTTTTCGGCGCGTTTTTCTATAGAATTCACGTTTGGCGATACTGGATCTTGGCTGCTGGCTACAGGTTATGGTGATCGAGACATCAATGGACATGCGCTGAAGCAAGAAGGAACTGCATTTCCTGTTGGTACTATCAACCCCATTGCTGGCACACCCGGTGGCCTTTCTTTCCAAGAAGCTGCCTTTGGAGTTACTGCAGAGCGGGGAGAGTTAGAGACCTATGGGATAATCAAGGATGCGCGAGAAACGCTCCAACTCCACTATTTCACTTCTGAACTCAGTACAGACTTCCTTGGGTCCAACCTTACCTTTATCACAGATTACCGCGAGCATGAACGTGAAAGTCTGGCGGACAATGGCTTTACACCGACAGCCATTTCAGAACTCCGGACACTTTATTCTGAAGATGTCGATGAATTTAGCCAAGAGATTCGATTAGCCTCCATCTCTAGCGGTGATCTCGAATGGTTGGTGGGAGTTTTTTACTATCAGCAGAATATTGATGTTAGCACGGCCGTTGGTTGGGGCCCTTGGCCAGGTGTTCCTGACGTACTCTTTGGTGGCGCTTTTGGCCCCGATTATCCTCAGGTATCTCTTCTGCTAGGGGGTGATCTTAAGGTTAAGTCTCTTGGGCTATTTGGCCAGAGCACTTATCGAATTAATGACAAATGGACTACAACATTAGGGCTTCGCTATAGCCGCGATGACAAGACTGGTAGCGAATTTAATACCTTTAGGTTAGGGGCGCAAGACGGAATTCCGTTGCAACAACTCACTGGAACATTTGATAAAAATTGGTCGGAATGGACCGGAAAGCTTGGCTTTGAATACTCACTTGCTAATAATACTTTCGCTTTTGCAAATTTTTCTACAGGCTACAAATCAGGTGGTGTCAATTTGGGTGGCTTTACCGGGGCTTTTGATCCCGAGACCATCGCCAGTTACGAAGTTGGTATAAAGTCGACACTTTGGGATCGCCGACTACGCCTAAATACTACCGCTTTCTATTCTGATTTCAAAGATTATCTATTGCAAAGTGTAGATGGCCCCAGTGTGATTATTACCAATGCTGATGCTGAAATTTATGGTCTGGAAGTTGAAGTTGATTTGATACCGGCTGATACATGGCTAATTAATTTTGTAGCAGCTTGGAATCATTCTGAGGTTACAGAATATGCGCAGCCGGGTCTTTTAAACCCAGCGACTTTTTCGCCAGTCTCTGCAGGTGAACCCTTGCCTCGAACGCCGGAATTCTCTTATCAAGTTGGGGTTGAAAAGAATATCTATTCAAGTAATCAGTCTGAGCTTACAGCTCGGCTTAGTTACACCTGGCAAGATGATGTCAATCTGGATGCTTTCGCTACATTTGGTGCTGATGAAGATGCCTATGGCCTGTTGGATGCCTCCGTCAGCTTGACGGAAATTAGTGGTAAATGGTCTGTTGATCTCTATGGCAAAAATCTCACGGACGAATACTATAAGACTTCATCACTTTTTTATGCCGCAGTGCTTGGCTCTGGCCTGCAAGCGCAGATTGGCAAGCCAAGGACCTACGGCATCAGGTTCCGATATAATTTCGATTAAATGGAAGCGTATTAATTTGAGATACAATGTTTATGTGTTGTTGTATTAATTCAGATTGATAATTTCGTACCGATACGGGAGTCTATAAGTTAATGCCTAAAGCTAATTGGTCGGCCGAAACTACTACAGGGCAGTTAGAAGGTTTTGTTGCGCCCGGGTTTACCCGGGTAGCTGAGGTCTTTGAACAAAACTTCCGTCACCATAGTGAATTAGGTGCATCCGTTGCGGTGACAATTGACGGTGAAACCGTAGTAGATGTTTGGGGTGGCTACGCCGACATAAGCGGTCTCTACCCTTGGGAACGAAATACTAAAAGCTTAGTATGGTCTTGTACCAAAGGGGCTACCGCATTTTGTGCCCACATACTGGCCTCTCGTGGCGAGCTTAATCTTGATGCATTAGTTAGTGATTACTGGCCAGAATACGCCCAAAATGGGAAACACAATACCACTGTTTCAATGTTGCTTAGCCATCAGTCAGGTATTTGTGTGCTTACCAATCCCATCCCTGACGGTGGTTTTTATGATTGGGATCTGATGATTTCTCTCATTGAGAAACAACAACCTCAGTTCGAACCAGGCACAACCCATGGCTATCAGGGCATGACCTTCGGCTGGCTGATAGGTGAAGTGATCCGCCGCATTTCGGGTAAATCTCTCGGCACATTTTTTCACGATAATATCGCCAAACCCATCGGTGCAGATTTTTGGATTGGCTTGCCTGAAGATGAAGAATCAGATTGCGCCTCTTTGATTCAGCCTGATCCAGCGGGTGCTGATTTGTCTCACCCTTTTTTTCAAGCAGGTATGCAGGAAGACACAGTGCAATGGCATCTGCTGAATAATTCGGGTAGGCATATGTCAGCGAACGAAAATGGAACAGCATGCTTCGATACGCAAGAGGCTCACCGTGCAGAGATTGGCGCTGCAGGTGGTATTACCAATGGGCGTGGTTTGGCAAAGATGTATTCTGCTTTAGCCGTCGGTGGTACGCTCAATGGGCGAACCTATGTAAATGCAGATACCTTAGCGCGCATGGGTGCTGTTGCCTCGGCAAGCGGAAGGGATTTTGCACTGAAACGACCTACTTGATTCTCTCTTGGTTTTATGAAGAGCGATGATAATCGGCATACACTGCACGCCGAGGGAGAAAGCATGATTCTCAGTGAACCTGCCTTTGGTCATGCTGGATATGGTGGCAGTATGGGCTTCGCCGACCCTGAGGCAGCTATGTCTTTTGGGTATACTATGAATCGAATGGGGCAAGGCACAGGGCTTAATATTCGAGGTCAGAGCTTAGTGGATGCTGTCTATGAATCCCTAGGCTATAACTCAAACAGGTCTGGACGTTGGATAAAAAATTAACGACCATCTCTTGTTGAAAATAATAGCACTAGCTACAAATGGACTTTCCACTTTGTACGACAACCTTCAAAGTTCATCCAGTCTAAAACCAAGGCCTACCAAACTCATCTATCTGCTTTAAATACTCGTCTTTTCTTTCTTGACTCAACCAGCTGGTTTCAAAGGCGTTGTAGTTTAGTTGGCGAATTTCGTTTAAAGAAAATTCGGTTTCATTAATAAGTGCGAGAAAATTGTCGCTCAGATAGGCACGAAAATAACCGGGATCATCTGAGTTAATACCCACTTTCATATTTTTTTGAAGCATCTTTTTGATTTCTGAGCTGGTCAATGATTGTACGACAAAGCGATTCGATACTGGGCAGACCGTTAATCCTAAACCGCGCTTTGCGATTTCAGTGCAAAGTTTTTCATCTTCAAGTGCATTGATACCGTGATCAATTCTATCAACTTCAATATCTCTTACGCACTGCCAGATATGATCAACAATATCGATCTGGTTCACGTCGCAATGCATCGTGAGTTTGTATCCTTATTTTCTTGCTGAGGCGAAAACTTCTGAAAATTTAACTGGCGGGTTATCTCTTTCGTCAGAATCGAGACCGACTCCAATGATCCAATCCTTAAAGGGTAGGCTCATTTGCAGATGCTCCATTGCTGATTCTGCACTGAGATCTCTGAGGAAACACATAACAAGATTCGACTCGATATTAAGTTCTTCCTGAGCTTTAACTTGAGCCCGATGGATACCCGTTATGATGGTTTCAAAATTAACCCCTCGACTTGTGTGGCCCTGGGGATCAAAGAAAGGTTCCACGTAGACTATGTTGTCTTCTTTGGCCCGCAAAAAATAATGCCAAGCAAGTTCGAAGAAGTCTTCTTCAGTTTGTAAAACTGACATGGCGGCGTAGTAGATGGTGAGAAAGGAGGGAAGGTCATCGAAATCGTAAGCAGCAATGACGTCTTCTGGTGTTTTGTATTGCAGTGCTATTCCGTTTCGCTCAGCGAGGGAGAAAATATGAGCAGGTTCAAGGGTCCCTTCGAGATGAACATGCAATTCTGCTTTTGGCATGCCTTTGATGTATTTTTCCATTGTAAATATCCTTTTATTTCGATAAAGATACCTTTGTATTTGAGAAGTAACAAGGATGTTTCGTTAAGTTTTTAAGAACCAGTTGCAAGCTTGATATAGTGCCAGTAATTTGAAAGATTTCGTTAGCAATAAAATACTGAATCTAACTAACAGTTAGTAGCATGTTGAACAGCAGCATGTTGAGGTATTTGATGCGGGAAGTTTCTTAAGTCAGTAGAAAAAATAGGTATCTCTATCAATTAATCAGATAACTTAGCTAGTTCACGGCACCCGTGATGGATTTCACTTCGCGGTTGTTCATTAGTTTCTGTATTTTGGGATTATTGCGTAGGCTTTCTAAATCAAAGCTTTGAATAGCAGACATGATCTCTGGGTCCGATAAGATCGATTTGACCTCGGGGCTTGCTTGCAGCGCCATAATCTTGCGCATCGTATCTCCGTCACCCAGTAAGCGCTGTTGAATACTTTGAACCTGGCTTCCCGCCAAACTACTGACAGCACTTTGCACCGGATTTGAACGGTTAACGTTGACGCTGGTGATTTTTGAGACCTGTCGCTCTGATACGCGAATAGTCCCAAGAGATTGAGTTTTAATCGTATAGGTACCGTTTGCCAGTGACACCAGCTCGCCAACAATCTCAGTGCCGTCAGCCAGTAGGATGAGTTTAGATTCTGCAATCGCGGCTTGGGGCAGGCAGCACATTAAAAGAGGGAAAATAATTGAGCTTATTGATTTCATGTCAGCCAGTGTGCCGATCACCCCCGTAGAACGCAATGAAAAATGAACAAAATCCGATGTATACTTCATTCCCCTCCACACGGTTCAGTTGTTTATGAGTTGTTTATGAATAATCTCGTTTGTTTTGTTTTCATTTTTACCTTAAGCCTTAACGTTCAAGCTGCTGACTGGGATAGTAGTGGAACAGTCGAAACGGATGGAGGTCAGCTTCACTACAGAATAGCCGGAAAGGGAATTCCGCTACTGTTACTCCATGGCTACTCAGGGTATGGCGGGCAGTGGCAGCGTTTTCTGCCTGAGTTCTTAGCTGACAACAAGGTGATTGTCGTTGATTTACCCGGCCACGGACAGTCTAGCAAGCTCGCGACTAGTTTCATCGTCGCAGATGCTGCCAGAGATATATGGCAACTGATGGATCACCTCGAAGTACAACAGCTTCGTGGTGTGGGTTACTCGGCTGGTGGCATGACTTTATTGCAAATGGCTTTACTACAACCAGAAAGAGTTAAGGCAATGATATTGGCTTCCAGTGCCTACCGCATCCCCAAAGAAGTCCCTCGTGGTCAATTTGAACAGTTACCCGCAGGATACCAACAGGATCTACTCCGCAATCACAATGGTGATAAGCAAAAGATCCACGCTATGCTCAACGCGAAGTTTCAGGTGAATATGGTTCTATCGAATCTCAAGAATCTAAGGACACCGACCTTGTTATTTTCAGGCGACCAGGACGAATTGTTTCCATTGCAGGTGGTAGTTGAAACCTACACCGCGTTACCCAATGCCGAGTTGTGGGTAGCACCCGGGATCGGACATGCCTTGTTCTGGCCCTGGGGGGGAAGTGACCGCTTAGCGAGGGAGTTTCCTGGCGCAGTGCTGAGATTTTTTAGCAAGCATGATTTTTGATGGATATTAGGTTGGCCTCTAAAGATGACTTTAATGCCATTAGTGCATTGCTAATAAAACTGGCTAGTGAATTTATCCTTATATAGCCACTCGTATCACTTGTTTGTGAGAGAAATGGAGCAAGGTAATATTCATAGGTAGCTAGAAAGGTTCTCGATGATAGAAAAGCTTAAAAAATGGTTTGAATACTTTGCAGAATCTGAGTGTAAAGACTCCTCAGGGCTCTATTATCATTTGTCGTTGTCTATCGCAGAAGATAATGAACTGCTAAAAGTTGCGAGTAAGGTGGCGAATGACCAACCGCCTCCAAATTTACTATTTGCAGCAGTTCATTATCTTCTACTTAAATATCCATCTGATCCCTTGGTTGAATATTATGCAAGCTATACAGCTCTTCCCCTCGCGAATGAAAAAGCCTTTCCGGAATTTAAGAGATTTGTACTAGAACACGAAAACAAAATTATTCACCTATTGAAAAATAGGTTAGTCCAGACAAATGAGGTTAGGCGTTGCTCTTATCTCTATCCGGCGATAATGCATGCATGCGATTTGATTAATGCTAGTGAGATTTCATTGATTGAGATTGGTACTAGTGCGGGGCTTAATTTGCTTGTTGACCAATTTCAATATGGCTATGGCGATGAAAGACATTTTGGAAACGAATCATCTGATGTTTTGATTGAATCTCGGTTTGTCGGTACATGGCCGTCAGCACTTAAGCTAATTTTCCCAAAGGTCTCGCAGAGGATTGGATTGGATCTCAACATTGTGGATACTACCGACAAAGACGCATCAGATTGGCTGTGTTCACTAATCTGGCCCGAGCATCACGAGAGAAAGAAGTTAATGAAAGCTGCTTTAGAAAAAGCCAAAGAACTTAAATCTGATCTTCGAGTAGGAGATGGGTTTGCTATGATTCAAAGTATTGTAGAAGAAATACCTGATTCTTCTATCCCATGTATTTACCATACTCATGTAGCCAATCAAATCTCGGAAGAAGAACGTGTGAAAATGTTGGATAGCGTGGATGAAATTGGTAAACATCGAGATGTGATTCACATTTTTAATAACATTAAGCCAACACTTCACTGTACGGTTTATAAAAATGGCAAAGCGTTAGATTTCCCTATTGCCAAAACGGAAGGGCATGCACGGTGGATAGATTGGCTGGCAGACTAACTTTTAACTCATTTAGTAGTATATAGCGGATCGAGCATGGGACCTTCCAATACATATCTATCTAACAGGACAGTTCTAATGCTCACTGGATACTCTGATGGGCGGATCCTCCCACGATAAAGTACACAACGATTCATTAAACTGCCTATTCACGTTCATCAGGACACGTTTCATGCTGACCTTTGACCAAGAAGAAAAAAGATTCACTTATAGAGCTGTTGCAGTTTTTATTAGTCATGATCATGTTTTGTTGCATCAAGCACCTGGTGATGGTTTTTGGGCATTACCAGGTGGCCGAGTAGAGCATGGTGAATCCGCTGAGAATGCTGTTCAACGTGAAATGGTTGAGGAGCTGGATGTTGAATTGATTGATCTAAAGCCTACTTGGGTTGTTGATAACTTCTTTGAATTTGATGGAAAGCAATGCCATGAGTTGGGAATTTATTTCTTGGTGATGGCATCTCCTGATTCATACATTTATCAACAGAGTGAGTTTCCAGGTTTGGAGCTTGATAAAAAATTGAATTTCAAGTGGTTCCCTTTAAAGAGCAATGATGACTTTCCTTTGTATCCAAGTTTTTTAAAAACTGCTCTTAGTGAACTTCCAGCACCCTTGCAATACATTATTCATCGAGATAAATAGTGGTGGAGATTGAATCCCATGCCGGTTAATTTAACCGCATATATTTTCGTATATAGAATCCAATATCGATAGCAAATACGATACCGATTACGAATAAAAAGTTGGTCCACCAGTGGGTTGGTAAATCGTACATCGTAGCAATACCTTCTGTGTTGATTATTTCTAAGGCGATCACTGGATCGGCTTGATATAGGCCGACTAGTACCATGTAAGACACGGCATAGACTAACCAATTTGTCACGATTAGGCGCTTTGTCCAGTATGGAGCTAGTATCTTATATAGACTAAATATCACGCCTAGGATCAATGCAAGATTTATCCACGGTAACATGGCATGAAGTTGTTCGCTGGCTTGAAATGTGACAATACCCATTTTTAGGTCTAACAATGCGAAAATATTGTTAATAAACCCTAGGAACAACAATTGAAAAACGAGCTCGATGCTACTTTCGAATATGCTAATTTCTTCTCCACTATCTGTAAATGTCGGTAGCTTTTTTGGATGCCAATTCTTAAGAATTTCTTTGCGGTTAATACTTTCACCCAAGAGGTAGAAAACTAAAGTGACAGAAGCAAAACCCATCAATCCTGAGTTAAAGGTACCACTGATTATCTGTATCGCTGCCCGAATATAATTAGGATCTGTTTTGTAAGTTAGACCTGTGATCGCTGTTACGATTTGTACAATGAGTAAGGTAAAAATAACCCATTTTAGTACTTGCAAATAAATAGGAAAAAGCTCTTCGCTAACTAGGGTGCTATGTGGCTGATAAGATGCAGCTACTGACATGGGGTGACCTCGATTGAGTAGAATTTGATGATATTCCTGATCCGTTAAATCACGTCCCAATTCAGCAGATTTATCGTCACACTGATCCTGTAAATCGGAATACAATTCATCAGCGACATCATTTTTCAACTTGTTGGGTAAATAATGCTTAACTGAACTTACATAACGTTTTAACCAGTTCACAATGTATTCTCCTTCAAAATACTCATAGCTTTGTTTAAATTATTCCATTCACAATTCATTTTGGCCAACGCCTCCTGGCCATCTTCAGAAATCTGATAAAATCGACGTCTACGGCCTTCTTCTTCGCGCCAATTACTGGTGAGCAATCCTTGATTTTCAAGGCGGCGGAGCAAGGGATATAGCGTACCTTCATCAATTTCTAAACCAAAACTGGCAAGTTGCTTGCGCAATGAATAGCCGTAATGTTCCTGTTGTAACGCTGATAGCGCAGCTAGAATCAGCACGCCGCGGCGTAGTTCCATTGTTAGCTTTGCCAATCTTTCTGGTTCAATCGGCATTGATCGCCCTCATTACTGTGTATTGCACAGTATATACTGTACGACACACAGTAATGATATGCAAACGTTAATTGCATCCCCAGGGGTGGATGTTTATGTCCGTTGATTTTGACCGGTGATGTTTGTCCAGTTTCGCTTGCTAAAGCGGGTGGTCTGGCATTTACTGGCGCTCAGTGCCCAAAATTAACGGAGACAATAAATGAGCGCGAACATTCAATGCAAAATCCAAGGCAGCGTAGCCCCTGGTTTTGAATCTGTTAAGCAATTGTATGAACACAATATGCGGCACTTAGCGGAGAAGGCGACTCAGCTTTGTATCTATCATGAAGGAGAGAAGGTTGTTGATCTTTGGGCGACGACTGAAAAAGAGGCTGACTTCTCCCCTGATAATCTAATCAATGTATTCAGTAGTGGAAAAAGCCTCACCGCCATCGCCATGGCAACATTGGTAGGAAAGGGATTGCTGAACTACGATGACAAGATTACTCAGCATTGGCCAGAGTTTGGTGGTGCAGGAAAAGACGAACTGAGCGTCTGCGATTTGATGCGGCACGAAGCAGGCCTTGCGGCGTTTAACCAATCAATAAAGCCTGAAGACCTACTCACGGAAAACATTAAAACCAATGTAATTGGGAAGTTGATCGAAGGACATGCCCAAAAATTTCGCAAGGGAGATGGTCGTGCACGGGAGTACCATGCGGTTACGCGGGGTTGGATAGCTAACGAGATTTTTCGCCGAGTTGATCCAAAAGACAGAACGATTAGTGAGTTTCTTCAGGAAGACATCAGCGATCCCCTTGAAGTTGATGTAGTAATCGGCGTGAAAAAGGATGAACTGAATCGGGTTAAAAAAATATCCACCCTGGGCCTAGGTTTTATTCTTCTAGAAAGTTTAAAACCAAAATTTCGGAGGAAGACTGAATTTAATATTTTTCAGATATTGAGAAAAGTGATAAGCATGTTATTCATTGTGCGTAAATCAACCACAATCGGTTCTCCTCCCCCCTTCAAAGGAATGAAGAAAATAGAATTTTTTAATGACCCTAAAGTTGTGATGGGTGAAACGCCATCAGCGAATGCAAATTGCTCTGCGAGGGGTTTGGCAAAGATTGCTGCAATGATGGCAGCAGGTGGGACCTGGGATGAGAAAGAATATTTCAGTTCCGAAGCTTGGGCAGCATTGCATGAAGGGCCT
>JAESSY010000113.1 GCA_016763855.1 Pseudomonadales bacterium | reverse complement strand
CGCATATCAGTATCGAGAAAGCAGCAAGAATACTTGGTTTGCCTTATGAACAGATTGCAACAAACTCCGAAGGTCAAATTGACCCAGATAAAATCGGAGATATATCAAACGCCTGTTTGGTTTTAACGGCAGGAACAACCGCCACAGGCGTAATTGATCCACTTGTACTGGCAGGCCAGGCAAAATGGACTCATGTTGATGCCGCGTGGGCAGGTCCACTGCGCTTAAGCCAAACGCATGCTCACCTACTTGATGACATCGATAATGCTGATTCTATCGCTGTTTCTGCTCATAAATGGCTTTTTCAACCTAAAGAATCTGCACTAATCATGTTGCGAGACGTAGACCTCGCAAACTCAGCGATAAGTTTTGGTGGTGGCTATTTAGCCACACCGAATATTGGGGTTCAGGGTTCGCGCGGTGCGGCTGCTATACCGTTACTGGCGACCATGATCGCATGGGGAAGAGAAGGTATTGCTGATCGTATCGATCACGCGATGTCGATGGCCAGCATACTTGCAACCCAATTGAACAAAGAAGACAACATTTCGCTTTTGGCAATGCCAGAAACAGGCGTGACAGTATTCCGTCCTCTCACTATGAGCACCGACGCGTTTTATCAGTGTTTGCCTGAAGGGATGTTTTCTAACTGTGTTCTTGATGGCGAGAAGTGGGTTAGATCGGTTGCAGCAAATCCGTTAGCCGATATTGATCAAATTATTTTAGCAGTTCAAAAAGCATTGCGGTGAAAAATTGCATTACAATCACATGCGCTCGGACAGCAAAAAGTGTCGCACGTTCTGCTGTTTGCTGCAGGTGATGTGAGGCTCTAAGAGGGTCGTTTTAGCTGCTCTGCAATGTTGGTACTATTAATAAACTAATTCACGATAGATTTAGGAGAAGCATTTATGAACAATGAAAAGCAAATAGAAAATCTTATACAAATATATTTTGAGTGTATGTACGAATCAAGCGCCGATAAGGTGCATTCTGCATTTCACGCCAATGCAAAGATTACCGGCTACTTGGAAGATGGTCTTGAGCAAATGTCAGTGACTGACTTCGCGAATTTTGTTGAGAGTCAGGTACCATCACCAAAGGAAAAGGGTGCAGCAATCCGGCTTGACATACTATCAATTGAAATTGCAGGTAATACTGCGATAGCAAGAGTACGAGATGATTATCTAGGCATGACTTTCTTAGACACACTATCTCTGCTTAAAGAAGGAGATAAATGGAGCATCTATAACAAGCTTTTCCATGTAGAAGGACCTTCAAGTTAAGATGAGAAAAGATATCAGATGAAGTTGACTAACCGATCTAACGACGGGTTCTGCCGGATTCCACAAACGAGGCTGGATATTATGCAGCGCAAGTGTGCACTCGCCATAATAGCTGCGCCTAAACCTATTGGAGATAAGAATGAAATTTAATGACGTTGTTCGATCTGAGGCAGAATTACGAGCGTTAATGGGTGAACCAGTTGCCCCGTCTGTTGTTGAGAAGACACTCTCTTCACTCGATCGGCACTGCTTAGCATTCATCAGTCGCGCTCCGTTTGTACTCGTTGCCTCTAGCGACGCTAAAGGTCAGATGGACATTTCTCCCAAGGGCGATGCACCTGGCTTCGTAAAGGTATTGGACAGCAACACGCTTGCAATTCCAGACAGACCAGGAAACCAACGCTTTGACACATTTAAGAATCTCTTTGAGTCATCCCAGATAAGTTTGATCTTTTTAATTCCAGGAAAACGAGAGACCCTCCGCATTAGTGGCAGAGCAGAGGTTGTGCGTGATGCCCCGCTACTCGAAAGTATGATTGCTAACGGAAAAGTGCCCACTTTAGCCATTGCTGTACATGTGGAAGAAGCTTTCTTCCACTGCGCAAAGTGCATAATTCGCTCACACCTCTGGTTACCGGAACATTGGCCGTCCATTGAGGGGCTGCCAACCCTGGCTGAGACAATGAAGGATGCAGCCTCAATACCTGCCCCACTGGAGGCAGTTGAAGCGTTAATCAAAGACGATGAAGAGGGTCGACTTTATTAAGAGTGCTAAAAGTTGCAACCCATAAGTGCTGCATAATATGTAAATCAACAGAAAGTCTTCTGCGTGGTCTACTGTAATTTTGAGGTCATGTTTAGAGCAAAGGTTTGATTCAAATTGTCTGAAAAGGAAGCTGTATTTAGGAGTTCTTTTTTCACCAATCTTTAGTTGAATTCTCCAGATTAAGAGAATGAACTGTCCATGCGCAACTGCATCATTTTAGGTTAGGCATCAAATATGGCTCAAAAACATACAATCATACGAGATAGCAGGAAGTTACTTTGGTATACGGAAGGGCTTTGGGAAAAGTGTAAAGGTTTGGTTCCATTTGAACTGGAGATATCTAGTATTAAGGAAGTGGATCAGAACTGCTGGTTTGGCTCTAGAGAACCAACGCTGCGCGAAGTAGCAAAACACGTTGGCAGAATTCGAACCGCAGAGCTAATTTATCCCATCATTTTAAACGAAGATGGTTCATTGATGGATGGTGGTCATAGAATTTGCAAAGCATTACTTGATGGTCAAACCAAAATAATGGCAGTGCAATTTGATAAGATGCCAAAGCCAGACGAGGTTACAAATATCAATGACTAACAAAAGCACGCTGTCATGCCTTTGACATTCGGAATGGCCCATCGCCCGCCATTTGCGTATGTTCGTATTCTTTAGCAAAATGAAATTTATCAGGAGAGGATAGTGGCAGTACAGTTTGAAATTAATGGCCAGAAGGTTGAAGTAGACGTACCTGGTGATACGCCTCTTTTGTGGGTAATTCGTGATGAACTCGATCTCAAGGGAACCAAGTTCGGTTGCGGGATTGGTCAGTGCGGGGCTTGTACAGTCCATGTAGATGGGGTTGCGATTCGATCTTGCATTCGATCACTCAGTTCCATTCAAGATAAGGCGATCACCACGATTGAAGGCATAAATCATCCTCCCCAAGCTGCTTGGGTTGAGACTCAGGCTCCTCAATGCGGTTACTGCCAATCAGGTCAGATCATGCAAGCTGCCAGCTTGTTAAGCCAACTACCTGATCCTACGGATGAAGATATAAAACAATATATGAATGGAAATCTATGTCGCTGTATGGCGTACAAGCGGATACATGCGGCTATAAAAATTGCAGCTAAAAATATGAAAGAAACACCGGTTGAAGTGAGTGGAGGAGCGAAGTCATGAATAAATTCGCTCATCTAATACGAGAAAATGGTTTGCAGAAGCATGACCTAAACAGTAAAACAAAAAAAGAATTTAGTATTTCTCGACGTGGTTTTTTGATTGGTGCAACAACAATGGGTTTTACTCTGGGTTTTGTACCGATAGATTTGGTCACAGGTGCCGAACCCAATTCCGAATTGAGATTTGAACCAACAGTTTGGTACAGCATCGATACTCAAGGAATGATTACAGTTAATATTGCTGAAGCAGAAATGGGACAACATATTGGTACGGCTCTAGCACGAATTGTGGCAGAGGAACTTGAAGTAGCATGGGACGATGTGGGCATTAATTATGTTGATGCAGATCCCAAATATGGTTATCGCGTTACGGGCGGCAGCTGGTCACTGTGGCAGAATTTTGATTTATTAAGTCGCGCCGGTGCTGCCGGACGGAAAGCACTTATTGAAGAGGGGGCAAAGATACTCGGTGTCCCTTCCCATAAATGTAAGGCCAAAAGCAGTCGGGTGCACTATGGAAATCGATCTGTCGGATATAGTGAAATTGTTAGTAAGGGTGACTTGAGTCGACGGTTTACCGAAGATGAACTCAGTCAGATGCCAATCAAGGAGCCGGAGCAGAGATCGCTCGTCGGCTATGATACACAAGCCTTGGATATCCCAGAAAAAACCAACGGCGCTGCTATTTATGGTATTGATGCTAGTGTCGAAGGAATGGTATATGGCAAGCCCATTATTCCCCCTACAAGATATGGTTCCACAATCCTTAAAGTAGATGACGAAGATGCCAAAAAAGTAGCGGGCTACATCCAAACACTCATATTAGATGATCCTTCGGCTACCGTGCCTGGCTGGGCACTTGTAATTGCAGATTCTTATCACGCTGCAATCAGGGCTGAGAAGTTAATTAATGTTGAATGGAAAATCGGTGAGGGCGCGAAAGTGTCAGAAGCAGATATTCTTACCCACGGGAAAAAACTGATTCAGTCAGAAAAAGGCGCGTTACTGATAGATGACCCGGAGGTCGATGTCTCGTATCAGGATGCTCATAGCGTACTGAATCAAACATACACGACAAGTACTGTGTTGCACTTTCAAATGGAACCAGTGAATGCTTTAGCATTTTACAAGAATGGCATCTGGCATCTTCATACAGGTAATCAATGGCAATCACTTTGCTTACCTTTATTTGCCAAGGCGCTCAATGTTTCCGCAGAGAAAATTATCATGCCTTCCTATTTGTTAGGTGGTGGCTTTGGCCGTCGCCTAAATGGAGATTATGGCGTGCCAGCTTTGCTGGCATCAAAGGCACTCAATAAGCCAGTAAAAGTCGTGTTTAGTCGAGAAGATGACACAAGGTTTGACTCTCCTCGCTCCCCCTCTGTTCAAGCTCTGAGTATGGCATTTAACAAAAAGAAGAAAACTATTGGTATGCAACATCATGCGGCTGCGGGTTGGCCAACAGAAGTCATGGCAGATTTCTTTATGGAAGAAGGTAAAAATGGTGTCAAGTTTGATCCTTTTTCAATCAATGGTGCAAACCATTGGTATTCTGTTGGTGCTCATAGAGTTAGGGCAATATCGAATGATTTGGCAAACAAAACCTTTAGGCCGGGATGGCTGCGTTCTGTTGGTCCGGGATGGACGAATTGGGCCCTTGAAAGTTTTATGGATGAAGCGGCCCACAGTGTCGGGATTGATCCCGTTAAATTTAGGCTTCAACACTTGATCAGTCGTGGCCGAAATGCGGGTAGTAAACCAAACTCGATAGGTGGAGCTAATCGACTTGCACAGGTGCTTAATCGTGTCACGGATAAAGCATTCTGGGGGCAAGAGATGCCGAGAAATGAAGGACAAGGGGTTGCGACATCCTTTGGCCAAGAAAGAGCCATGCCAACCTGGTGTGCCTGTATTGCCAGGGTAAAGGTTGATACATTAACCGGCCAAGTCAGAGTTCAACAACTGGATTTGGTTATTGACGCGGGGACGATTGTTCATCCCGATGGCGCATTGGCGCAATCTGAAGGTGCTGCACTGTGGGGATTGAGTATGGCGCTATTTGAGGGGACGCAATTTGAACATGGTCAGGTAAAAGATACTAATCTGAATACCTATACACCATTGAGAATGGCGGATGTACCTGAACTCAATATTGAATTTATACCCAGCCATTATCAATCCGTTGGTCTGGGCGAACCTGCAACTACGGTGATTGCACCTGCGATTGCAAATGCCATATTTGCAGCAACGGGGGCGAGGGTACGGCATATACCTATTACGCCCGACGCAGTAATGCAAGCACTGGAATTGACTAGTTGATTTGAGGAATCCCGCAAATTTCATCCGAACACTTTTGGCTTTTCTGTTGAAGGATGTTCGGATGATGACGAGTGAATAGTCCTGTCGAAGATGATAGTCTAAACATACAAATGTATAAGGAAAAATCATGGCGCTTCTGATTCAGAGTAAAGTAATTAAACTCATTTTTTGTTTGGCTTTTATCTCAAGTTGCATGGCAAATGACGATAATATGCCAAGTGATGCAAAAGCGAGGGTTTGGTACGAGGCCGGGCAAAGCTATCTGGCCCAACAAAAACATAGGAGGCCAGGGGGTGATGTAAAGGCTAAGAATGTCATCTTGTTTATCGGTGATGGCATGAGTTTAGCGACAGTGACAGCGAGCCGTATTTACCAAGGTCAGTTACAGGGTAATCCCGGAGAAGAAAACCTACTTTCCTTCGAGTATTTTCCAGAAATAGCCTTGGTCAAAACTTACGCAGTCGACAAACAAGTTTCTGATTCTGCTTCAACAGCAACAGCACTTTTAAGTGGTGTTAAAACGCGTTTTTATACCCTGGGAACTGATGAGTCCAATACAGTAGAAAATTGCGGAAAGGGTCACCTAAAATCTCTGTTGGAGTTAGCTGAAGAACACGGATTGGCCACGGGTGCCGTGAGTACCGCGAGGCTAACACACGCGACCCCCGCTGCAACTTATGCCCATGTATCCATACGAGAATTTGAATCAGATGCTAAAGGATGTGCTGATATAGCAGAACAATTAATTGAGTTTTCTTATGGAGATGGCCTTGAGGTTGCTCTCGGTGGTGGGAGTAAAATGTTTTTGCCCACAAGCGACGGGGGGCTTCGGACAGACGGTCGTAATCTTATTGAAGAGTGGAAAAACAGATTTGGAGACGATGCTTTTGTGAGTGATACAAAGAGCTTAAAGATATCCAATTCTAATCACCTACTCGGCTTGTTCTCTGAGGATCATATGAGTTTTACCGAACATAGAGATAAGCAAGGTTTTGGAGAACCCTCTTTGACTGAAATGACAGAGAAAGCCATCGAAATTGTCAAACAGAATGACAAAGGGTTTTTCTTGATGATAGAAAGTGGCCGTATTGATCATGGGCATCATGCAGGTATTGCAAAACTTGCACTGGAAGAAACTGTAGAGTTTAGCGAAGCAATAAAGCGAGCTCAGGAACTGGTTGGGCCAGACACATTGATTGTTGTCACTGCGGATCATAGCCATACCATGAGCTTTGGCGGCTATCCAAAGCGGGGGGAGAACATTCTTGGCATTGCGGGTCTCGATAGTCATGGCCTTCCCTATACGACGCTGAATTATGCCAATGGTAGAGGGTACAAGGAAAAGCGAGATGATTTAAGCAAAATAGATACGACAGCGGACGGGTATCTTCAAGCAGCTGCAATTCCACTCCCTATCGAAACTCATGGAGGGGACGATGTACCGGTTTATGCAATTGGTCCGGGTAGCCAATGGTTTAGCGGTGTGATGGAACAAAATGTAATATTTCATCTGATGAAGGCTGCTTTGCTCGATTATCGAGAATAAAGTTGATTCGATCTTTCATTTTGGATTGGTGTACACTGCCCTTTGAATATTCATTTACTATACAAATTCAGGAATTATAAAAGGAGTAACAATATGAAGAAGTTTGTAACAATACTGACCGGAATCGTGTTCCTAACGAGTCTATCTGTGCAAGCAGGAGATATAGGCGATAAATTGGATTTAGCTTTAAAGGCAGAGATTCGTGGCGAGTCTGATACAAAACGCGATCGCAATAGAAAGGCAAAAGAGACGCTGGCATTTTTTGGTCTTGAAGATAATATGAAAGTGATAGAGTTACTCCCTGGCGGCGGCTGTATACCAAATTGTTAGCCCCCGTTCTTGCTGAAAACGGTGAATTGTTACTGGCCTATGGTGCCGGTCGTGTTGAAAAGGCGCTCCTTGATAAGCCGGGTTTTGATAAAGTCAAAGTGATTGCTAAAGATGCGAAAATTTTCAAAGCAGAAGGCGCGAGACTATATAGTATAGAAAATGCTGATCTTGGGACTAAAAAGGTTGATATCATTTTTACCTTTAGAAACTATCACAACTTTGATGAAGCTGGTCGTAAGGCGATGAATGAGGCTGCGTACAAAGCCCTTAAGAAAGGCGGTATTTATGCGCTAGTGGATCATACCAGACGTCACATGCAGGCTATCAATAATGAGAATGGACGACGAATAGATCC
Organism: Pseudomonadales bacterium; assembly: GCA_016763855.1. Taxonomy (GTDB): domain Bacteria; phylum Pseudomonadota; class Gammaproteobacteria; order Pseudomonadales; family Azotimanducaceae; genus JAHRVQ01. The sequence continues at coordinate 35,474 of JAESSY010000113.1, read as the reverse complement.
CGTTTTGGCTATTAAAGAAATTCAGGCAGCCGGTTTTGAATTTGTTGACTTTACTGATCTTCATTATAAAGCTGATGATGAATTGCGATATGAAGTTGGCCGCAAGACCGTGACGGGAAATACCGATCGGTGGACACTGAAATTCAAGAAAAAATAGTAGCGTAAAAATCGGGCCCTTTGACCCTCTTCTCTTTCTTTTTTCTCATTGAGAGAGGAGAGGACAATCTCTTAGTCCCCGGTAGTGACCCTCTCTGCCGTCAATTGTTTACGCCGCAATTTACCTGCATCATCTCTCAAGGGTTCAGATACCCATTCAAATGTTCTGGGTATTTTGTATCGGGTTAGGCGTTCAGTGAGGTGGGCCAATAGTGCTTCTTCAATGATGGTCTCGGTGGAATCCACGATTGCATGGATGACGCTGCCGAGATCTTCATGGGGAAGACCTATAACAGCAGAACTTCGAACCCCGGGAAATGCATCTAAGGCTGCCTCAATCTCCGCAGGATAAATATTTGCACCCCCAGACAGGATCATATCGGTTTGCCGATCTGCAAGATAAAGATATCCATCCTCATCCATATAGCCCATATCCCCCAGACTTTCCCAACCGCCTTCTATGGATTTCGCTTGTGCACCAATATAGTGGTAGGTCGTTCCCTGGCCTGTTAAGGGACGAATAAAAACTTCACCTATTTCACGCGAGGGTAGGGTCGCGTAGTTTTCATCAACAATTTTCATCTCGCAGGCAACGCCGGGGAGACCAACAGATCCTCGATGCTTTAACCATTCAAAGCCATTAATAATGGTTGAACCCTGACCTTCTGTACCGCCATAAAGCTCCCAAATGACTTCGGGACCTAACCAGTCTATAAAGGCTTGTTTTAACCATTCTGGACAAGGAGCCGCAAGGTGCCAGAGTGTTTCAAGGCAAGATAAATCATATTGAGTTCGTATTGATTCAGGTAGCTTCCAAATACGTTGCATCATTGTCGGCACCATATAAACAATGTCTATGTGATGCTGTTCAATTAGAGACAGAGTTTCTTCTGCATCGAATCGCGTTGTAATGCAAACGTGATTGCCTCGGAACAATGCAATCATTGCCCAACTAAAGGGACCATTGTGGTACAGGGGTCCTGGGATAAGCATGGCGCCCTGCATTTTGATTTGAAGATATTCAAGTTCTATGTCCCAGGCAGCAGGGTTTGCAGAGACAATTAATTTTGGTCTGCCAGTGCTGCCTCCGGATGTCATTGCTTTGAAGGATCGCGCGGTGAGTTCTGGCAAGGGTGAATTTGAGAGCGATAGGTGCTGGTTAAACCCTAGGGGTAATCCTTTAGCACATGATTCAACGCCTATGATGAGACTGGGTTTACCTAAGTCAATAATTTGATCCAGTTCAAAACGCGGCAATTTGGCTGATACAGGTTGTGGTGTGGCGCCTAGTTTCCAGGTGGCAAAACAAGCCTTAAAAAACTCAAGTCCGTTGGGTAGCGCGATCGTGACAAAGTCATCTTGATTGACGCCACGAGATGCGTAGGCTCGGGCTAGTTGATTGGTTTCAAGATCGAGTTGACGCCAGCTTATCGATTCAGATTCGTGAGTGATCGCGATTACATCAGGCTGCTTTCCCGACCAATGGGAAAGCATTCTTGAAAGGGAAATAATTGTCATGCAATAGCTCCGAAGTAAATTTTTTTGTGTCGAGATGGCGATTGCGCCGGTAACGCCACCTAGTTAAACTAATGCGCGAATACTATTTAATACTGGCGGTAGATGAAATGGCAAGGAAATTGATAGATCTTTCGATTTATCTCGAAAATGATGTGATCTCAGATCCACCGGGGGCACGACCTACGATTAACTATATCAATCATGAGCAATCGGTAGAGTCTCTAGCCTCCTTCTTTCCGGGTTTAGAAAAAGAAGACTTGCCTGACGGAGAGGCATGGGCCATTGAATTGATTCAACTGAGTACTCATAACGGTACTCATCTTGATGCCCCCTATCATTTTCACTCAACTATGGATGAAGGTGAGCGCGCTATTACGATTGATGAAGTCCCACTTGAATGGTGCTTTCAGAATGGCGTAAAACTCGATTTTCGTGATAGAGAAGATGGATATGTCGTTACTGCGATGGATGTCGAAACCGAACTCGCCAGAATCAAATATGACCTGCAACCACTCGATATTGTTGTCGTCAATACCTCAGCTGGAAAACGATATGGGATGGACGATTATGTCTCAGCGGGAAGTGGCATGGGTTTAGAAGCAACAATGTATTTATTAGAAAGGGGTGTTCGCGTAACGGGCACCGACGGTTGGAGTTGGGATGCACCCTTTGTACACACAAAAGAGAGATATCTAGAAACAGGAGACGCAAGCCTAATCTGGGAAGGCCATAAAGCAGGTAGGCATATAGGCTACTGTCATTTAGAAAAGCTTCATAACCTTGAAGTCTTACCAGATCATGGGTTTATGATTTCTTGTTTTCCCCACAAGATCAGGGCGGCATCTGCAGGATGGACAAGAGCGGTAGCGATACTTGAAAGTTAATTGGATGGTGAGCAGACCATGAAAATATTTTTATTGCACAGAAAATACTTCGTTTTCATATTCTTTATTTCAGCCAGTGCGCAGGCTGCCACGGAGTTTAAGTCTCTGGTATTGAGTCAAGAGGATCAGAAATCTATTGCACTGACGATTTATAACAATAACTTTGCGCTTGTCAGAGATCAACGGAATACAGTCTTACCGAAGGGGCTTATCGAGCTTAAATATTTGGATGTCGCAAAAAAAATTGAACCGTCCTCGGTTTCTACAAGATCAATGGCGGGGGATAATGCTTTTTTTGTCTTAGAGCAAAGTTACCGCTACCAAGTTTTGAATCGCCAATCCCTTCTGAATAGCTATATCGGTAGAAAGCTGAAATATAGCAGGGAAGTTCTGCACGGTGCGAAGTACGAAAAATACTTGCGGGAAGGCATCCTTTTATCTACAAATCCAGAAATAGTAAGCTTTGGGGATGTAATTGAAATTGCACCAGAAGGGGTAGTTTCTATGCCTTATTTGCCCGATGGTTTGTATTTAGAACCGACTCTTGTGTGGTTGATAGAGAATCAACATGAAGGTTCACAATTACTCGAGACAAGTTATATAAGCAATAACATTTCTTGGCAAGCTGACTATACGATTCTGTTAGACGAAAAGAATGAAAAATTTGATTTGAATTCCTGGGTCAGTATCAATAACCAAAGTGGTATTGATTACATAGAGGCAAAAATCACACTCGTTGCGGGTGAAGTCAATCGAGCACCGAGCGTTAACCGTAGTTCGATAGAAGAAGTTCATTTTGCTCGAAGTAGAATGGCCGATACCGTACAGGCGAAACCTGCATTTGAGTATCACCAATATTCACTACCGACAGCGACGGACATCAGAGATAGAGAAGAAAAGCAGATTCGATTTATCAACGCCTCAAAGGTCGCTTTTGAGAAGACGTACAGCTTTAATACTCAAACCTACAGCTATCAACAAGCACAGTTAGTTAAAACCCATGCTGATGTAAAAATTAGTTTTAACAACACAAAGAAGAATGGATTAGGCAGGCCACTACCCTATGGAAAGGTGCGTGTTTATTTAGGCACTAAGCAAAATTTATTGTTAGCAGGAGAAGATATCATTCAAGCCAAAGCGCTTGGCGAAAGCGTTGAACTAAACTTAGGTCATGCCTTTGATATCTCATCTGAAAGAAAACAAACTTCGTTTCGCCGCCTTGGAGATCGACACATTGAAGCAAGTTATGAGATTAAACTGCACAACTCCAAAAATAAGTCTGTAGAAGTTAGTGTCAATGAGACCTTACAGGGTGAATGGAAAATTATTGATCAGAGTGATCGCGGCAAAAAACTTAACAGCACAACCCTGCAATTCAAAATCACCATCCCCAAAAACAGCTATAGAACAATACGGTATACTGCCCAGAGCCGTCTTTAAGTAAGCTGTCTTTAGGTAAAGAATCCAGAGTCGTCTCTAGCGCTATATGCGATAGTCATTCAGGGCAACAAAGGTTCCCCCGTTCCGTGCACAAAGTTCTCGCATTAAAATGGCAAATTTAATGCCCGTCGCCTGGAATCTGGCGGGTTGGTCAAATATCACGGGAAAGCCAATAGCGTGTATTCGGACTAGTCGCTTGCCGTCTTTACCCCGACGATTGATCCTATCTACTGTATTGACGACTCGCTGTACAGAGCGACCAGAGAATTCATCTCCGAAGACATAAAGACTAATTTTCCTGTCGGGGCGATAAAAGGTGGATATGGCTTTAGTAATTCCTTCGACGGGGCTTGAATTGCTAAATGTTTCCCAATGTTCAAGCCGGTCTATGATCGCTCTTCTTCGGGCTTGTGTGTCTGGTATCCAATCGTTAGTGTACTGAGAAAACATAAAGTTACCCATGTCGTTCATTACCTGAATGCCTTTTAGTTTTGGATAGACTTCAAGGGTTTCTTGTATTTTTTGCAGCACTAAGGGCCAAGCATACTGTTTCATACTGCCAGAAGTATCAATGATAAAAATGACATATTCACTGTCTATGGGTATACCGCCAATCGTATCGTCGTCCACGTTTTTCTGAAATTCGGCGAGTAGTCGCTTCATGTCTTCTGTTAAAGTTTGTCTCGCCTTCGCTAGTCTGCCCGATATGGTGTTATTGATTAGCGTTTTATCAGAGGTGTAATCAAATTCGCTCTTGAGTGCGTCGAGCTTTACCTGAAGTTGAGCTAGCCTAGTGATATCCTCTTTTTGTAGATCTTCTTTACTGATCATGTCTCGATTGAGTTGACGTGTTTCGCCCCTCAACTCAAATAAATCATCCTGTAAGGCAGCAAGATAGGCTTCAAGGTTTTCGATAGTGTCATCAAGAATAACGGGGTCAAAGACACTGGTTAATACTAACAATAATATTATGGCACCAAATCCGCAGCTGATCACATCCAAAAATGCGAGGCCAGCACCTTCCATTCCTCTACGTTACGTCTCATTACGGCCAATCCTCTGCGGGGCTTAAAAATGAACCACCGGTTATTTGCGCTAGCCTCCAAAAACTTGGGGCAGCAATGGGATCTCCTTCCATGGGAAATAGTATAACGTTGATGGGCGTGTTAGGAGGTAACTCATCCAGTGCGCTACTGAAAATCTTGACTCTATCTCTACCGTCAATGAGTGTACTGTTGGGTGGGTCGAATGCTTGTGTTGGTAGGCTATCAACAATTAAAAATATGTTGTCCGGTGCTGGGTTTAATTTTCTGGCCTTAGCGAAAGCGTGGTGAAGGGATGTTCCCCCTTTTGGAATAATCTGTCTTAAGTTAACAATGGCGGCATCCACATCTTCTCTGTCTATTGCCTTAATCCAGTTATCTTCTCCACCGTTAGTTAAGGAGGTGGCAGATTCACTAAAATGGATGATTTCAATATCTGATTCACGAGGCACATTTGCCACTATCCATTCAACGGTTCTGACGGCCCTTTGCCATTTTACAGAGGCTCTGATTTGATCGTCCCCCATATTTCTTCGTCGAATTACATTGACGATGGTATTCGCTAACATGCTAGATGATGAGTCAATTAAAATAAGGATGTGTTCACCCCCAAGGTGAATCCCGGTCAAGTATTGACGATCCCCTTCGCCCAGAAAGGTTCGTGTACTGACACCACTTTGTTCGTCTCCAGAAACGGATCCTTGCAATGAAGCCACCTCGATTTCTAATGCTTTGATTTCTGTCTTTAGAGTTTCGATCGAATCGGTCTGAGCTGCCCCCGAATCCAAAATTTGAGCGATGCTTGCTTTGAGTTCCTTGATCTGTTCGAGGATTTCTAGAATCAACCCTTCTGTTGTATCGATTTCGTCATCTGTGTCTTTGACTGTGGTTTTTAATTCGACAAGTTTTTTAGTGCCATCGAGTATCTCAATTTCGAGTTTTTTAATCTCAGCCATTAAGACGATGTTATTATCCTGAGGAGTCGTTTCCGTGCTGTGTTGGATGATGATGAAAATGAGTATGACAGCGCCAAAACCGCAAGACATGATGTCCAAAAAGGAAAGGCTGAAGACAGTGAACTCACGTTTCTTAGCCATTTTAACTAACCACAATTAATGTAGTGGTTTGAAGGCCAATACTGATTTGATCTCCTACTGATAATATTGTTGAAGGTTCTGTGCTTTGGCCATTGAGCTTTAGGTCGTTAGAAATAGCATTGAGCCTGAGCGCGCCAGCTTCATTGGATATTGTAAAAGTAGCACCTTCTGTTGTGCCTTCTATTATGGCCTGAATCCCTTCATCTCCGAATCTAAACGCGGAGATGCTATCCCCGATGGCGCAGGCTTGGTGTTTGTATAACAAATGCGTTGCAATTGGTTTTTTTGTGGATAAGCCAGTGTAAGCATTAAGGGACAACGATGTGACATGGGAAATGCCACCGTCTTTGGAAATGATGTCATCGTGGTGGTGGTGAACCGCTTCCATAGATGATGTAGAAGTGAGTCTATGGATATCTAGTTTAGGGATGGTCTTTAGCGCAGCTTCGAGACCAGGGAAACCCTGGAAACGATGAGAAATATACAGCTTGCTGCAATCTATTGACTGCACACTCTGAACTATTTTTGGATAGATTGATTGGCAAACCTGAATGAGTTGATCTTCTGGAATGTGAATACTGCGAATGACACCGCTGATATCCATATTAAAGGTCGTGTTTCTATTATTTCTTGTAATCCATTTAGGTAACAAATCAAATAGCAATTGTTCACTGTGCGCTTCATGCATGGGGTCAAATCGAGAGGCATGAATAAATTGTTGGGCGACAACATTGGCCCAACGATCCCATAGGGTGAAAAGTCCGGTTTCACTTAAGGTGACCGCGTTGACTATTTTGAGTTCGTTTGTCAGTTGAAATTCAGTCAAAGTAATGCGATGCAAGGATATGTCTAGATGGAGAATACTGCTCTGATTTGCTTGTCTCGCGACAGAGACAAGGGCTGAGTTAACCAATCCTGCGACGGGTATTTTGGCTTCATTGGCCATCCCAAGCAGTAATCCTAATTGAGATTGATCGTAGATATCTGGGACGCCAATGATGACTTTGTCTGCTCTTTTACTGAGTCCATTCCACATTGATTCTAGATGAGCGAAAGCAAGGTCTGCATGATGACGTATGTTATGTGTTGCATTTGAAATAGGGTCGCGACTTAGCTGATGCCAAAATCGATTGTTTGTCCATCGGGGCAGTAGTCGGGCATTTTCTCTGGCCTCCTGCCCAAGGATCAAACGATCGTTGTCGAGGACCGCAAATGCGGGACTCGTATCAATGAGTCCTCCGTCAATCGCTTGAATAATCCCTGAGTCATTAATCTCTATATAAGCGGTTGCCATTGAATACTCTTAGGTCTGTAGATGACGAACAAGACGATTATCACAATAGTTTTCTGAATCAAGTACTAAACGTTCTTGAGTCAGTTGTAACTGATGCAAAAGAAACATAACGATGATACTGATTAACAACGCGACAAAGGTCGAATTGAAGGCAACGCCAAGGGATTGCGTGACCCCGGCGATGTCGCCTTGAACAGCTTTATGTGCTTGTCCCAGTGCTTCACCAATACCGCGAACAGTCCCTAAAAATCCAATGGAGGGAATGGCCCATGCAATGTAGCGAATCATGGATAGTTCCGAATCGAGTCGATCCGACTCTGAATCGCAGATAGCACCCACAGCATTGGATACATCCTGAATATTTCGAGTCGATCTAAATCGATGTAATGCAGTGAGCAATGCTCTCGGGAGTAAAAAGTTTTGCTGTTCCTCTGTTAAGGCTTGAAGGGGTCTCGAATATTCCCTGCTATCTTCCGGTAATATGCTCGTCCCCTGATTAAGCGGAATAAGATCCAGCTGAAGAACATGGCGTTCTCTAGTCGCCAATAGTGCCTTATAACCCATAAGAGACATTGCCCAAAACATCAGGATAAAGCAGGCCTCTTGTTCAAAGTCACGTACGACAACATAGAAAGATCGTTCTGGGACATAGTTAGGGTCGGAGTTAATTTGTATTGCTTGCTCCTCCAATAACGCGGTGGCATTCGGTCTAATCACGGATACATAGATTCCGTGAATAATGATCACCACAATAAAGAGTGAGAATATCTGATAGATAAATTCTACTGGTAATTGTTTTTTCATTGCGACCCCTTAGATGTCGACAGGAAATGGTACAGCGTTGTCAGCGCTGATCTTTTCACTTGGTATGAATTGCTCAAATGCTCTGCTGAGTTTCTTTTCTTTCAATGTTTTTCCGGTAGCTTTAGGCAGTACTGTGTTGTCTTTAATTTCAAATTTTGTTTCAGCTTCAGTTTCATTTTTCTTTTCTGCTGGGCTTTCAGTTTCAGCAGCGGTTTCTGATTCGGCAGCATTTTCTGGTTCAGCAGCGGCGCTCCAGAGGGGAAGCAGTAAAAATATGATTGCCAGTAATTTTAGGTTTAACATAACTTACTCCAGGAATCGGGCTACTCTAAAACCAACATCGTAGCGAGCGACATCTCCGTAATCACGATAAGTCCAGCGAAGTTCGCTGAATCGACCATGCTGATAACTTGAACCTCTAATAACGTGGTAGTCCCCTGTGTCTGGGCCACTAGGATCCAAAAGTGTTTCTCGGGGAATTTTTACTGAATAGTAATCATGTACCCATTCCGCCACATTACCTGCGAGATCATACAGACCTAATTCATTTGGCGGAAAAATATTAGCGGGTGAGGGACCGCGATACCCATCGTTGTAACCACTTATGTGGTAGGGCACCATGCTGGTCGCTGACTCATCAGCGTAGTTGGCTAGGACTTCAATAGGCGGCATGGTATTGCCCCATGGAAATCTTGTTGGTTTTGGACCTGCTGCATAGCGCGAAGCCCAAGCCCACTCTGCTTCTGTTGGAAGCCTATATCCTGTGTTTAAGGGCTGAACTGCTTTGAGTTCTCCGTTAACTAGATTATAGGCTAGTGGGAGCCCTTCTTGTTCGCTTAACCAATTGCAAAAAGCGGCCGCTCTTTCCCATGTGATATTCACGACGGGTCTAGTGTCTTCGCTCAATAAGGCACGCCCAATAACACCAGAATCATGAATCGGATTAAAGCGTTTATATTCTTCGTTAGTGACTTCGGTTGTCGCTAGATAGTAAGCGCGAGTTAATTCGACTTGTTTTTCTATTTCATTCGAGCGGCGCCCAGGCTCTCGTCTACCTGCGCCCATAGAAAGCTTTCCGGGAATAATCAAATTTAGGACTGGACCCGCCGAAGTGCGAATTGTGGTGGGGATGGCTGCAATTCTGGCTTCATCTTCGGTTTGTAATCTAATAATAAGTTGTTGGTTAGAACCTGATCTGGGCATTACCTGTGTTGTGTAACTAGCATAGCCCGGTTTTCTAATTTCAATATCGTGTTGATTTATTGTGAGAGATAATCTTTGATTGGCCTGACCCATACTCTTGCCATCAACAAAAAGTTCAGCGTCATCTGGATCAACCATTATCTGGACGATACCAAAGACCGGTTTCAACTTATCATTCAAGCTAATGTCTTCATCCGGGGCTAAATCGATACTGCGTGAGAGGGGTGAATAGCCTGCTTTGCTTAATTCAATTTGATAATTTTGCCCAGGGGCGAGCACCAATCGAATAGGCGTTTGTCCCCGGTATTTCCCGTTGATATTGACATTTGCACCAGAAGGGGTGGTATTAATTGAAACTAAACCATCAGCTTTCTCTAAGATAACGGTGTCTAACACTTGATCTATGCCCGCTGTGACGCTAATGCTACTTTCCCAGGATTTGTACCCTTTCTTTTGTATTTTTATTTCACGTTCACCTTGAATAATCTCAATAACACTTGGGGAACGTCCCATTAGTTTCTCTTCAATGAAGATATTTGCTGGTGGTTTACTCGAAATTGAAATATTTGCCCAGGCGGGAGAGAGCGGAGTACTCAAATATTGTTCCACTCTTTTGCCTTCTATTAGTATCTCGGTGTCGTAGTCGAGATATCGTTCTGATTTGATACTGATGTCGTGTAGGCCTGCCGAAATATTCTCTAGGGTGATGGGGCTGCTACCGATGAATTCTTGGTCAATATAAATTTCAGCGGCAGAATCCGGATCTGTTTTGATGTGCAGTATCCCGGGAAGTTTGGTTAATTCAAATGTAAAATCTTGATCAGCATCACTACCCACATCAACATTGCCATCTAGTATTTCATAACCCGATTTTGCTGCTGTGAAGGTATAGCGTCCAGGCAACATCAAGTATCGTTCACCGATCTGATATTGAAAGCCACTCGTGAATCGAAAACTTTCAGCTTTAGGTGCGATTGATATGAGGACAGCCTTGGCTAAAAACATAAAAGATGCAGCAGAGAGCAGAATCAGAAACAAAAGTGCAATACCGACAGAGAGAGGGCTTATTTCAAAGCGTTTTCTTGTCGGGCCACTTTCTGCGCGCTCAAATGGAAGCGCTTCTATTATATTATTTTGCTCTGTCATTAAATTCTTTCTACGCAGCTGATCTCAATAGATGGAGCAGGTCGTCCACCGTGTAATGTAACTTCTTTGTGAACGTCTCTATAACCTCGTCGTTTACCTACAAAGGTATAGGTGCCGGGATAAAGTGGAAGCGTGACGGAGCTGATGAGTCCGAAGGCACGGATTTTGTAAATGGTGACATCAGTCTTGCTGTTGGAGCGCAATTCAACATTTATTGGAATCCTAGCGAGAGAAATTAAGTGAGAGAGTTGGTTTATTTGACCTTGCAACTTTTGCCCTGGGTCCTTAATTTTGAAAGCACTTAGCAGTGCAGATTTTGCTTCATTTAACGCATCGTCAGTCACCATAAGATCAGCATGAGCAATAAATTGGTTTAGCTCGTTTTCAACACTGAGGCGATCAATTGCTCTCTTTAAACCTTCGGTAGCGTAGGTTGTTCCTGATGCTATCGCGAGTATGGCTTCATATTCCTTTGCAACGAGTGACCAATCTTCAGCTTCTTCACCTTGTAGGGACGCAGTCCTGTGGGATTCTATAATTGATTGAGTTGCTGCAATGGTAACTTGTTCTAATCCATCTTTCGGTGCCTCTGAATTGGGCAGTAGTTTTTGTGCTGCATTGAAAAGTCGTTTTGCTTCATCAAATTTCATATCCTTAAGCGCGGCAAAAGCAAGTGACATTTGATTGTTGAACGCTTGGTTAGCGATTGTTTTTTTAACTCTCAATTGAGCAGTCTGTGCGGCTTCCCATAAGTTATCGAGATCATAAGCCTTAGAAAAACTGTTGAGTGCGTTATTCAAATCGCCATTTCTTTCGAATATTTCTCCGTCGCCCATGAAACTCTGCACTTTTGCTAAGTTCTCGGCGCGTTCCAGTTTATTCAGTATGTCCATGTCGAAAGGTGTGATTGAATTCAAAATGGTAAAGGATTCAATCGCCAGGTTAGCATCCCCATCGAGTAGTGCCTGATCCCCGGCTAGATGATTTACATCGATTACATGCTCTGCTGATGCAAGAATCTCCTCCAAAAGCTGGATTCCATTTTGATACTGATCAAATGCCATTTTATATAGTTGGTTGCGATAGTCGTCATCACCAGCAATTCCTAAATTGACACTTTCGTTGTATTGCTCGGCTGCCCAAACTTGTCCGCCAATATCTTCAACTTCTATTTGAAGTCGCAATAGTCTTGTCGCGAGTTTTTCTCCTTGCTCTTCCATTTTCTTGCGTTGTGCAATTTCAAATGGTGCAAGCTCAAGGGGTTTTTCACTCGTCACTATTTTTAGGCCTGGCATTGGTGCAGGTTTTTTGGCCAGAACAGGGGGTTTTGTTTCAGGCAATAAGAAAAAAAACAAGAACCACTAATGAAAGCAGTGCTACAAATCCTCCCAGCACTCGGTTTACAGATACAGTTTTTTGCTCTCTAGGTAGTTTGTGTAAATCTTTTGTGTCTACAACAGGCTTAAAGCCTTCGGGCTCTTCTTTTTTGGAAACAAAGTCGTCGATCTTATCGATAATGTTTGAAAGGCTAGTAGGACGCTCTATCGAAGAAGAATGAAGCATCATCGAGACGAGCTGTGCTATTTCAGATGGCAAATCCAGTTCTAAGCCTTCGTGCCAGGGTTTTCCTGAAATTGCTGCACAAACTAGTTGACCGAAAGAGTAGGCATCATCGCGGGGTGTTGGATCCTCCCCATCTATCACTTGTGGGCTGAAATAGGCATCATTCGCTGTGGATCTCGCCACTCCAAAATCAGTAAGATATGCGTCCCCTTGATCATTGATAAGAATGTTGCCGGGGTGAAGGTGTCCATGTGCGAATCCGACGCTGTGGGCAAACTCTAAAGCTTTGCCAACTTGTCTGAGCATTCGCCACTGCTGAATAAAGGACCCTTGCTGTAAATAGGTTTCAGTGTTGGGTTGATAGGCTGCTGTGACAAAAATTAAACTATTTGAATTTCCGAGTTCGAAATTTCGAACAATAAATGAATGCTGTAAAGTCTTTTGTTTCGCAATCGTATTGCTAAGATTATTGATAGTCTCATCAGAAAGATCGGACTTAAAAATTTTGAGGAAAACCTTCTCCTCTAAATTCCTATCCATTGCTACCCAACAGTCAGCCGCATCATTTTCAGAGACATGGTGAAGTAGGGTATATTTTTCAGAGAAGGACTGACCTTCTATCAGGTTCATTGTCATTTACATCGTCGTTCTAGAGGTGATTCGAAAGGATTAATAGTAACGCTATTTATCCTAAGGCGTGCCGGTTTCAGTTGTGTAGATTTCTTTTAAGATCACACGCCATTGGGCATATTGTGCATCAGCAGTACCTGTTAGCTCTATAGTTTGGCCCTCGATATTCAAAATATAAGGTGTAATCTCTGCACCGAGAGATTGGCTCAGTTCACGTAATGATTCTGCATGTATTTCGGCTTCCCTGCGTCGATCAAACCCTCTTTTAATGACACCAACACCACCTGCAACGACGCCAGCTGCACCTACAGAACCTGCGTATGTGCCCGTTTCGCTACCAGCATAAATTCCCGCTGCTATGAGGGCTGCACCACTTATCAATCTAGTGTTGGCCTGTTTTTTCATACGTCTGAGATTAATTGATTCTTCATAGGTGGCAAATCTCCATTCATCATAGGAGCCCTTCATATCACGGTAAAACTTTCGATAATATTCATCCAGTGTATCGACAAAAAGATGCTCGCGATCTTTGATCTTATCGACTCGTTGCAACATGCGGTCGGTATCCGCTGGGAGTTGAAGAACTGTAGTGTAACCACCCTTGGACGTTGTTAGATACTGCCCAAATGCATCTGGAGAGAGATTGCGTGCATATCTTAAACTTGCAACTCGTCGAATATCTGTAATCTGAGCGAGGCTGAGTTTTTCTCTATAGCGGAGCAAATCGTTTGCGAAATCATTGTATAAGTCCTGAAAGGGATCTTCCTGGGCTTCATCATAATTAAATTTACTTGCTTGATCGCGATAGGTTTTATCTAGCCAAACTCGACCCTGGGAATCAATCGCACTAAATTGAATCTCTAGGAGTTCACCATCTGATAATGATATTTTTCCTGAAAGCGTCAAATCGACTGCCTCTGATACTTTTGGCGTTACTCTAACAGCACCCCAATTCCCTGTTGCTTCCAAAGTGTCTTTCAAATGAAAGGCAATAAATTGTGATTCAGCCCGTCTGACATCAGGGACGATTAACTGCTTTGCAATGGCTTTCTCTGTTGCCGGTATACCGGGATCGAGGGGAAGGATTCCGATGTCCATGTAGAGATGGTCAGGCAATTGGACTGTGGCGGTTTGGGTTGGCGTAGAATTAGCTTTAATGACTTCAGTAGAGGAACAACCACCTAATAACAATGTGCAGAGCAATAGCGTCATTCCGTTCCGTATCTTTGTCTCGATCTTCATTTTCGCCCTTTTAATATTGTTTTTTTGCCTTGTATCCCAAATTTGGGAAGTATTACAAATTTGTACGCTCTTTCTCTAAAGCAGATTAAAAAACCAAGTTTATAGTCCAGATTTATAGCGTCGGTACTCTTCCCAGAGTTTTTCCTTTAAACCAGGGTCGGTTTCCGCAATGGCTGCTTCTCTAAGCTGCTGAGCGACGATGTCGTCTCCCTGGGCTGACGGGATACCCTCTGGTACGATATTCGGCACAGCAGAGGCCATTTGATCTTCCTGATCTCCTTCGGTATCGCTCGCGCCTTCTTCGTCACTAGCTTCTGGATAATTCGACTCCCCTGCAGGCCGATCTGTCTGAACGCCAACAATATCACCCGTTGGTGCGGGTGTTGATTGTATGATGGTTGCCCTGGCGTCTTCGATCTCACCATCAAAAATTATTAAAGATTGCTCTAATTCGTCGTCCAGTGTGCCAACAGGTCCATTATCCTTTGTGCTGCTGATGGTGCCTCCACCAGGGAATTCAGGTAGACCTGTTTTCGCTGTGAGGATTGATTGGGTTGCGATAACCAAATAAACATTTGCCTCATCGATTGCAGATTCAATGTCTTCAATTACCTGGGATGTGGCTTCGTCAATATCACTATCCCCTAGATTGGCAAGGTCTTGTCCAGCAATGATGATTTTTATTCTTGCATCGGATAGCAATTGCTCTGCTTCAGCTATGGCTTCTTCTGAATCTGCATCACTGACCGCTTCACCTGCTGTCTGTAAAGCAATGCCTGCTTCTTCGAGCGCTGCTTGGGCAGCTTGAATCTCTTCGCTGCTTGAATTTGCTGCTTCTGATGCTTCAAATACGAGTTCATCTGAGTCAGAAGTGGCATCGGATTCCGGCATCAAGACATCCGGTGGTTGATCTCCTACTTTGTCAGATTCTTCAACCGGAAACTCAGGAGGAAAACTATCTGAACCACTCTCACCGAGCTTGCCGCTTGCCTTAGCGACCTGTTCACCTGCTTTTTGTAGATCTTCGCCAGCTTGTTTGCGATCGCTTTTGTTTTCTGCACTTTCATTGGATTCGGATCCTGGTTCACCTTTTTCGCTGCTTTGCTTAGAGCTTTTACTCTTGTCTCCACTTTTGCTCTTACTAGAAGGTGATGGCATAGAGGGCGATGGCCTAGAAGGAGAGGGTGGTTTAGCGCTAGGTGGAGAAGCGGAGGGTATAGAGGGTTTAGAACTCGGGCTAGGTATGCTTGGAATAGAGGGCAGAGAGCTAGGTGGTTTTGAACTGGGTGTCGAAGGATTAGAAGGGGGTGTAGGTATTTTAACCTTTGATTTACAAGCACTTAGCACAAATATGAAGCTAAAGATTAGGAGGGTTTGGGCTGCTCTTTTTATACCGATCATGGCGTTTAAGGTCTTCTCATTGTCATATTTAGGTGTATTGTTGCTGTTCTATTCTGAAGTTTACCTGAATGAAACCAAGATATTGCATACATACAATGCTATGACCCGTAAATTGGGTGAAATGTTCAAAGCATGAATGGTAAAAGTGTATTTTTTTCTTTTTTCTAGTACTTTCTGATCTAAATGGGTTTATCCACAGGGATCTGGAATGAATGACACAGAAATTTGCAGGATTGGGTAAATGACGGTTAACCTCCTTGTGATGACAACAGAATATTGTCAGTTTAGAATCGGTCTAAGTAAATGGATACGCTAAGCTCTGAAACCCATATCTCAGGGATTTCGAAAAATAAGTCTATATAATAAATGGAATGTAACGGATGAAACTCTCAATACTGATCGGAATCACACTATTACTTTCATCCTGTGTCACTAATATTGTTGTAACGGGTACAGTGCCTACCCCCCTGATTGAAAAAATGCCTGTTAGGGTCGCAATATACTATGACGAAACTTTCAAAGAATTTGTGCACTCTGAGTCCTTATATGGGGAAGGTAAGTGGCAGATTGAGTTGGGTAAGCAAAACCTCGTATTTTTTCGTAACCTCATGTCGGCGATGTTTGAGACAGTAGTTGAAGTAAATACCCCGGAGTTATCTGCAGAGGATTCCAGCAACTTTGACGGGATTATTATCCCGAGAATAGAGAAGTACGGTTTTCTAACGCCTGATATTTCAGGTTTAAAATTTTTCTCCGCATCGATCCACTATCGAATTAGTCTGTACAGTAACGAAAATGAAAAATTAACTGAATACGCTGTAGTCGGTTACGGCAAGAGTGAGCCAGGATCTTTTAATGCTTCATCGGCGTTGGGGCATGCAACAATGTTAGCCATAAGAGATGGTGGGACTAGAATATCAACCGAACTCAAATTATTGCCTGAAGTAAGTCAGTGGCTCAATGAATCGAGGGTGCACTAATGATGAAGAAGTTAGGAATGGTGAAGAAATTAGGCAAAATCATCATACTCCTCGGTCTGGTAGTCGGGTTGTCAGCCTGTGTTTCAGCCCGAATAGAAGAGTCACGTAAGTCAACAACGGAAATCGCGATTGACGAAACCCTCGTCATTTTAGGTCGAGCAAGCTACAACGATCGTGAAACAGAAGAAAGTTTTACAGAATGCTTAGCTGATGCGCTGGGAAACGGACCAACGCCGATAAATATTATTCCTGAGAATCAATTTAAGGATCAAATGTATCCTTGGTTTGAGCCAAGAACAGCACCGTCATCGAGTGATGACTTGGCGAAATTGTTTGCTCAACCCGGTGTCCAGGATAAGATTAACAATTCAAATGTTCGGTACTTGGCATGGATAAAGGGCGATACAGTAACCATCGATAAGGGGGGCAGTTTCAGTTGTACTGTGAGCACCTTTGGTGGAGGTTGTTTTGGCCTCACTTACTGGGAGCAAGATGCCTCTTACGAGGCTTCCATCTGGGATTTGAAGAATATGACCACAGCGGGGAAAATCAGCGCAGAGGCTAATGGTACTTCCTATCTTGCTGGTGTCATTATTCCTATTCCCATTCTAGCAAGACCGGGTAATGCGGCCTGCAAAGCGCTTGCGGCTCAACTGAAAGGATTTTTAATATCTGATGGGGGATAATCGAACTCTCTGATAATTTACTGACTAAGGTTTTCAGGTGTTTTGTTCGGCATTTCTTGTTCAATTTGAATCAATTGCTCTGTAAGTTCCTTCGCTGCACCAGATTGAACTGACACTTTGAAAATTTGATGAAGTTTTATGCCTTCAGTTGTAACGGCTTGCCCGTTTACAAGTCTCGGTCTATAGCGCATCTTCGAAACGTAATTACGCAATAATTTTTTCTCGTTATTCGGCACGTTACTCTCTATGACTTGAATGTTGCGTACCCTTCCATTTTGCCTGACGTCGTATTCCAAATCGACAAACAGATCTTCCGAAGGTGTTGTATTTGAGGGTTGTCTTGTCAATATGCGCTCTATCAATACATCTGGGTAAAGCAGTTTGGGCTGCCCAAAAAACTGATCTCTTATAGATTGGTTTTCAGGTACTTCGTCGAGTAGATTCCATGCCTGAGTATATATGCTGTTAGAACGAGCATCTTGGGTGATGAGGTAAGTATCACCGAGCGCAATGAGGGACTTTACATGGTCAGTTATATCTGTTGTTGGGCTATCTGAAATGATTTGTGACGCTCTTTCCATTGATTCTCTTGCTGTTGCGAAAGAGGATCCCTGGATGAATCTGGTTTTTGAAATGCCGTGAAGAGAGCCTATGAGGCGAAGATCGTTGGTACCCTGTTTATCTTTGATTATCGCAATCGTTCTGGTTTTTGAAATGCCGTGAAGAACGCTGATAAGGCGAAGATCGTCGGTACCATATTTATCTTCGATTATCGCAATCGCTCTTTCGAAAAAATTAATCGCCACTTTAAACAATTTGTCACGATAGATCGCGCTTTCTACTTCTCGGTTAGCTGTAATTGCCGATGCACGGTTTGCAAAATAAAGGCCTAGACTTTCCAGGGTAGGAATAATTTCTTTGCTGTTACGACCGTAAACTTCTTCACTTATCTTGAGGCGAAAAAACTGTTCACGATCTGCGGCCATTGACTTTCCTCGCCGCAAATTCATGTAGGTTAAGGCTTCTACTACTGGCAATTGTGCCTCGGCATAGACACCGGACTGTCTATGAAAAATATGTTGTGTTCGTCTTAGTGCATTTTCTGCCTGTGTGTTGTCTTTTTCAAATCTGTGAACGAGAGATTTGGCCATTAAGATCTTTGTTAGCTTGGTGTTATATCTGTCGCTTGCTTCTATTAGGAGTTCAATCGCTGATTCAAACTCGGAGATGGCCAATGCTTGATTTCCAACAATTGCGTTTGAAATAGCAGAATTACTTAATGTTTTTGCAAAGGTCATCTTGCTGACTGTTGAATCTGCTCTAATATTCTCAACAAGATTCAACATGATAGCGTTAGCCTTTGCATGTTCTTCATTTCGAAGCCGATTGATAAATTCTTCGTGATTAGCGAGATAATTGGCTTGGTTAAATTTAATTTCTGTAAATAAATAAGCCTCAATCTCATCAGCGAGCCCTTGTGAGCAAAACGCTAAACAAGCGAACAGTAGTTTGCATCTTAATGCGATTTGGCGCGTGATCATCGTGGTTCCTGTTCTAAGCTTTCTCATAGCCACTGGCAGAATGGTAATTTAATATTGACCTTATAAATTCTTGCCTTTTTTACTGTAGTTTAGACCGGGCAAGAGCTCAGTAAATCACATTTTTCGCTTCATATTCCATCAGTTTGTTCTAGGTGGATTGAAGTTTATAGGCGCAACTTATTCAAAGGTTTGGATTAAATGTACAGGGTTACTGCTTATAGGTACACCGTTGGCTATTCTAGGCCTGAAATGCGACCGATTGAGGACATCGCGCATTAATCGTTTCAGTTTAGCTGGGAGATTAGGTGTAAGAATTTTTACTTGTTCCGTCTGCCCCGTTGACGACACTGTAAATTCCATCTCTATTTCGAGGGTTTTGAGGGACTCGTCTTTCTGGTATCTGGCGGGTAGTGCTTGTTTTAGTTGTTCTCGATTAAATATGAATGGGTAACCAATTGTCTCAACTTCCTTCTTCACATGGCTAGCGGCTCCTGAGTTCAAGTCCCGTATCCGGTACCTTGGGGCATCTGGCGTAGTCGAAAACTGAAAATATTGGGGAGTGAGAGATTCTAGAAGGAGTTTTTCCTGGCGACTGACTTCTTCGAATCGGCGCAATCCAATCCTGTCACGATCAACGAGATATATTTTTTTATGGGGAGAACGACCGTCGTTAATTTCTTTCGCAAATTCAATTCCCCTAGGTTCGTCAAGATCTGTACGTAGATTTTCTTCAGTGAGGTTCCAGGCTTTAGCATAGTTGCGTTGAGCGACTTCGTACTTGCGACCTAGGGTGTAGGCATCGCCTAGTGCTAAATAATAAGAAGCTTGTGTGGACTTTGATAAATCAGGATTAGCATTGAGAATGCTCAAGCCTTCTTCAAGAATTTTATAGCTACAGCAAAATCGGCTTAATCGTCTAACTTTGGATAGGCTGAAGAGAATATCTAATTGCTTGGCATCGAACTCACCCCCTTCTGAAGCAATAATTTCCTGGCTTCTCTGAAGTGATTTCCTTGCCCGATTGAACTGCCCCGTCTCAATATACCAACGATTGATCTGTTCTAGGGCGGGCAGCAATTCCATGCTGTCTTTTCCAACATTATGTTCAGAAATAAATAACCTAAAAGTTTGTTGTTTATTCGCAAGATCTGGATTGTCCATTTCAAGGTGAGTCTTGATTAACAAATCGATCCCTTCATTCTGATAAGGAGAATAGACGCCTTGATATCGGTGAATGAGATGTTGCGCTCTTGCTAGGGTTTGAATGGTTGATTCAAACGCATGGGTTTCAAAGTAAGATCTCGCTAGACCTAGTAGGGGATCTATGAGTAGATAAGAAAAAGTGCCGTCATCCTGTTGAAGTTTTTCGATCAGGTTCTCATAAAGATCGATTGCTTTTTCAAATTCCCCGTTGCCTTCTTGGAGTAGTGCGGCATCGATAGAAGTTTCCGTCACAACCTTATCCAGTGGCATATCTAGTGGCTTATCCAGTGAGAATGCAGGTTTAGCAAGACTAAGAAAACTAGCCGTTAAAATTATTATCGTCTGCTTGAAAATAGTCATACACTACATAATTCGAAATTATGGTTGTTCATTATTAACAAATCTCCTGCTGCTGTAAAACCTAGGCAGAAATTGAACCAAATCAAAGGATTTATTCAGCGCGGATAGAACTATTTTGGGTAGATGAAGGTCTATTTGTTGTATGGTACATGGTAGTAAGGAAGGATTAAGCGGTAGATCAATGAAATGGTACGTCGATTTTTTTAGCAATAAACTGCTTCGGTATTTATCCGCGTTTCCACGAGCCCGCTTTTTGGTCTTTATTTCATTGAGTTTTTTTCTTGCACCAAGCTATTCAATGTCTACGGAAGAAGAAGTTAAGCTGGGGGCCAAAGAACATATCAAAATAATCGCAAGATATGGTGTGTACAGAGATAAAGATCTTCAAAATTATGTCACGATGGTCGGAGAACGCGTTGCTGCGGAGAGTTCAAGGAAGGATCTGAAATATCACTTTACGATACTGAATGATGACGTTATTAATGCCTTTGCGCTGCCCGGGGGATACGTATATGTCACTCGGGGTATACTAACTCATATGAATTCAGAGTCTGAACTTGCTGCAGTTCTTGGCCATGAAGTCGCACACATCACAGAAAAGCATGCCTTACGTGCTAAAAACCGAGCGAAATTGTTGGATATTGCGACCCAGATAGGTGCGGTTGCCTCAGGCGCTGTAGGGGCCTACCAAGTGGGTAGTCTATTTGGCGGTGTTTTACTGAAAGGTTTTAGCCGTGAATTTGAACTAGAAGCAGATCAGGTTGGAGCGGAATATATGGCTAAGGCGGGATATTCTCCAGAAGCCATGCTAAGGACAATCGAAATTTTAAAAGCCAATGATCGGATTGAAATTAAACAAGCAAGATCTGAAAAGCGCCCACCGAAGGTTTATCACGGATTTTTGTCAACGCATCCAGATCATGATACGCGCTATGGGGAAGCTGTTCGCGCATCAATGCATTTATTAGAAGATTATGATGAATTCATCAAGGCTGATGAGTTTTTAGAAAAACTTAATGGCATGTCTTATGGCAATGTCAGGCAGACGGGGGTTGTTAGAAAGAACACTTTTTATCATCCGAAATTGGGAATCAAAATGACCTTTCCTCGTGGTTGGAAAATTCAAACGAATAAAAAGGGTATTCAAGCAGTCTCTCAGGTTTCCGATGCGGTATTTGCCTTAAATACTGCTCGCATGAAAAGAGGATTGTCCGCTCGAGAATATTTGGAGCAGGTGGTTGGCTTAGATATTCGTGAAGGTCGTAATGTCACCATATCAAATTTTACTGGTTTTTTGGGAGTGGCCAATCGAGCTGACTCACCCTATGGACCGAGACCCACGCGAGTCGCCATTCTTGAAGATAAGAGGAAGCGCTTGCTGTATATTTTAACGGGAGCAGGCAAACATGATTTAAGAAAAATTGCCAATGACCGGGAATTTATTTCAACAATCTTTAGCTTCGACCGTATGAGTAAAGATGATCGAAAAATTGCAAAGGTGCCAAAGATTCAAGTTGTCAGGGCTGAAGAAGGCACGACAATGGAAGCTCTGGCGGCGGAATCTCCGATTACGAATTACGCTCTGGATAAGCTTCGGGTTATGAATGGTTTGTATCCTAATGGTCAGCCAGAACAGGGGCAGTTGATCAAGATAGTTGATTAACGCGTTAAATTTTTGTTACCTCTTTAATCGATCTTTTTTTCGATATCTTCATCAAATAACGCAGTATATTCGTTCGATAAAATTTCTACATTTTTGTAGCCATATCTTTTGGCATAGTCACATAATGGATGCCCATTATTTGATAAATCTACCCGAATGAGGTTCAAGTAGTAGGCATTTAAAAACTGATTCAATCCGATTCCGATTGATGATTTAAATGCCTGGTCCAGTTTAGGTTTGCTTACCTTCATAGCTTGCGAAATTTCTTTAGCATTTGAGACTTTATCTTTTTGTATAAAATTGACAGTGTCCCGAGTCAATGAATGTTTGCTAGCAAATTTAACTGAGCGAGATTGATCGCTTATGGATTCACAGATTGCGAGTATTAAATGTGAACCTCGGAGGTCGAGTTCTGCACTAGATCGACACGAAGAAACTATATGCTTTAATTTACTAATGAGACTCTCCGTTGCATGTGCATCGATTTTTAGTGTATTACTTGTATTCAGAATCGAGGTATCAACCATGCCAAGCGAATGTTTGGCTAACAAAGAAGCTCGAATAGAGATGATGTAATAAATACCACCAGGTAAATCTGTCGTCCAGAAATCTTTTCCTCCTCCGGAGGATTTTATTGTTGTCGATTTGCATAGGCTGCCATGGAAAGGGCCTATTCCTGATTGACTAAAGGGCTTTACTATTACACTTAGCCATCCTCTTGGCGGACTTCCCCTAACAATTGCAAGTGATTCAAAACAATAAGTGCTGATGTTGCAGTTAGTAGAAGCAAGATAATCCAGTCTTCCAAATTTGTCATTACCCCGCGGCTTTAGGATAAAGTAATCTAGTTTTTTTATGGAGAGTTGAGTACTCGGATTTGATTCCAAGCGAATGCATTCCCTTTGTATTAAACCCATTGTTCTAAAGGCCTGCTAGTCGTCTTTTGGTGGCTGAGGGAGTTTCCCCATACAAGGCCTTGTAGTTTCTACTTAGGTTTCCCAAATGAGGGAGGCCTATTTCCATACCAATATGAGTAATGGGTATGTGGGGGGATGCAATTATTTTCTCTCTGAGTAAGTTAATTCTATAGTAGTCAATATATTGTTTCGGGGTTATATATAACATATCTTTGAAGGCGTACTCGAGGGTTCTGATGCTTGCAAAAGATTGATCCGCAACAAAAGCGGGTGTTAAAAGTTTTGGATCTTGAACTGCTACAACTTCAAGGGCTCTGTGTAGAAGGCGAACGCGACTGGTTTTTGATTCGAGATTGGGTTTTAGGAAGGTAGTGGATAGCACTGTTGTTACAAGATCCACTGCTTCCATATGGAATTCTTTTTGATTCATTTCGGAAGAGAGCAGTAGAGAGATTCTGTTTATTATGTTGTACCGTAAATGGTCGGATATTTTGATCGTGCGTTGCTTATCTGGAAAGCCGATTTCTAATATTGAAAATCGGAGGTCGGAATCTAACAAAGTTCGATGTATCCCAACGCTGAATGCGATGGCACCAGCAGTTGCGATCCTTCTTAAGGAGCCTACACCAACGGTCAGTGTTTGGGGTTTCATCAGCTGAAGTTTGTCAACAATTATGGATGCTGAAGTATCGGGAGAAGTAAAAATATTCACCCAATTTTTTTGGTATTCGCCCTCTGTTAAAGTCATTGTTCTACTTTGCTTGTGTTGAATATAGGCTTTGTTTGTTTTGCGAAAAGAATGACTGCCAAGACTAGGGCTATTACCAAGAATCTTGATCTGCCCATTGAAATGGAAGTCGAGGTGCTGTTCTGGAATAGAAGATTCAAGATTGGTACAAGGTTCTAACATATATCATCCGTCAATCTCTGAAAGAAACTAGATTCTAATGGCTAGAAATGATCTGAGCTTTATAGAAAAGTTAAGGAATTTTATACGTCAATTACGAGTGAGTCATCCATTTCACGCAAGATCTTTAACGATTTTTGTTCAAATATTGAGCACATGTTCCGGCAAATCGCTTTTCTTGATAAAGAATTGCGTAATTGTGAGAATGACTACGCTCTTTGGACGTTATTATTTCCTTCAGTAAATTACTGTTTTTGACAAGGGATCTAGTGCAAGGTGGGATGCGAGATTGAAAAGTGAAATTGAAATTCTGGAGGCGGAGGGTTATTTGTTGCTGACGCTTTGTGGTGACGTTAGTCTAGCAAGCTTAAAATCCTGCTTTTACGAAGTGAATGAAATATTGCGATATAATTTTCATCTTAAGATACTCATAGATGGTAATGGGATTGAGGATTTTTTGATGTCAAACACGGTCTGCCAGCAAATTGCTCCTCAATTATTCAATTTTCCGAGACGCGCAGCTTTTTTCAGTAAAACGCCATTTGTTTTCGGTATGTTGAGAGTCTTTCAAGCAAGTTCCTTTAATGACAATTTCCGGGTCTTTAAATCTGAAGAGAAAGCGCGTCGATTCCTACAGCCATCAAGGCAGAGCGAGAAAGTAGATGATGAAGGCCGATAATCTGTATTGAGCTAAGATGTGATCTTTATCAAGTGTTCATGACTTTTAATCTGAACCTCTTTTGAGATTCCTGGGAGTCTTCCTCGAGCAATCAGGTGCGTCATGCCTAAAACTTCTCGGTATTCTTGAATTTTGTCATAGACGTAAATCGAGTCGCCTATTATTGCCCAATTTTCAACCTTTGATTCGCTGGTTCGGCCAGGGACATTTTCCAATTCCTTTCTGAGTGCCTCGATGATGCCTTTGTTTTTATTGATAAACACAGTGCGCATGACAGGAATGGTGTCAGCCGGGTTGTGTTTTGCTAAAGCCAGCGCCTGGGTGTGCTTCTCGTAATTTTGTTTAAGAACTTCCAGTGTTTCGATGGGAGATGCTAAATACGGAAAGCCAAGATTTCCAGCTTGTTTTAGCGCCAGTGGACCAAAGGCTGCTATCCAAATAGGAGGATAAGGTTTTTGAAATGGTAAGGGTGAAAGATAAATTTGTTTTTTTGAGTCGCTATCATTAGATTTGCCGTCACTTGATTCATAGATAGGCAATCCACGCCATGCTTTTTGCATAGCTTCGAGGTTAGTTTGAAAGGTCAATCGTTTTTCTTTGAGTGGTACTTTATAAACCTCAAACATGGCTTCATGTACACCGCGTCCCACGCCAAGAATTAACCTACCGCGAGACAATTGATCAAGTGTGGCGACTTCTTCTGCTGCCTGTATGGGATGTCTGATGGTGAGAAGATAGGATGTTGTACCCAGTTTTATGCGCGTCGTACATCCGGCCACTGTAGCCAAGAGAGTGAGTGGGGAAGGGATCGCTCTCGAATCACCAAAATGATTTTCAGGTAACCAGAAGGAATGAAAGCCCATCGCTTCAGCTAGCACTGCCTGTTCGCATAAATCTTCAGCGAACCAATTGGATCCAACTGACCATGGCGTGACTGCAACTTTCATTTATTGAATCTCTTTATTGTTTGACTTGTATTGTTTAATTTTCATTTACGATTTCAATGCTATCTGAAAACGGCTCTAGCTGATAATAGCGATTAGTGCGCAAAGACTATAGGAATTCTTGATTTTGGATTATCGCTCTTGTTAATCCAAGTTCACCACTCGGCTAATTGTGGCATCATGAAAATATGAATTTAGGAAGTGATGATATTGAATAGCATCACAATAGGAGTTCGATAGATGCAAAATCCCAATACCCCCGTCATCATTGGCGTCTCACAAATTTTACAGCGCTTGACGGATCCGCTTGAAGGGAAAGAGGTAATTGATTTAATGGTGGATGCTGTGAATAAAGCAGCTGTCGATGCGGGCAATCCAAAATTGGTGAGTGAAGTAGACTCTCTCCGTGTCATTAGAGGGGTATGGCGATATAAGCAACCTGCGGCTTATGTAGCTGAAAAGTTAGGTATGAAAAATATTGAAACAGTGGGGACGCCTTTTGGTGGCAATTATGTTCAATCTGTTCTAAATGAATCTGCTCGGGACATATTGGCGGGACGAAACGCTTTGATTGTTCTTACCGGAGCAGAGAACGGAAACAGTCAGGCCAAAGCAAGAAAAGCCGGGATTGAGTTGCCTCTAACAGAAACAAGTGGCGCCTACACTCGGTTTATTGGGGCTGACAAACCCATGGTCTCTGAAGATGAAAAGGCTCGTGGTCTTCAAGCGCCTATCCAATTTTATCCTATGTTCGAGAATGCTTTGCGATATGAACGAAAGGAATCGATTTCCGATCATATTATGCGTATTTCTAAATTGTGGGCAGGGTTTAGTCAGGTCGCAAGCCAAAACCCTAACGCTTGGTTACAGAATCCTGTTGATGCAGAAACCATTAGAACCGTCTCGAAGTCCAATCGATTGATTAGTTTTCCATATCCAAAAATGATGAACTCAAATAGTGCTGTCGATATGGCTTCTGCCATCATTCTTTGTTCTGTTAGCAAAGCACGATCGCTTGGAATATCAGAATCACTTTGGGTTTATCCGCTTGCAGGTACAGATGCCCAAGATGAACAATTTGTCTCAAATCGAGACAGTCTCTCATCCTCTCCTGCCATTCGAATTGCAGGTAACCGCGTATTAGAACTGTTAGGTATGAATATTAATGAAGTAGATCTCATTGATGTTTATAGCTGTTTCCCATCTGCGGTCCAGGTGGCGGTTAAAGAATTGAATTTAGATGACACTAAGGCGCTTACTATTACCGGGGGGCTTACCTTTGGTGGGGGCCCCCTTAATAATTATGTTATGCACAGCATTTCACGCATGGTTGACCTGCTTCGAGAATCACCTGGACAAAAAGGAATGATCACAGCTAATGGTGGCATGTTAACTAAACATGCCTTTGGGATTTATTCCACGGAACCCGGTGATAAGAATTTTCGATATGAAGATTGCCAGGATGAAGTGAACGCATGCCCTTCTCGTGAAAGTGTCTCCGCCCATGAGGGTGAGGTGATAATTGAAACGTACACCGTTATGTATAATGCTGAGGGTGCGTCAGTTGCTCATGCGGCTTGTCTATTACCCGATGGTCGCCGTACCTGGGGAAATACAACGGATCAGGAGATGATGGCCGAAATGGTTCAAAGTGAATTCTGCGGTAAGACCGTGATGTTGAACTCGGCAGGAGAGTTTTCACTTGGCTTAAGGTCGAGCGTCTAAACTTTTGTTGAACATATTAAAGTCATTCACAATGGAGTTGGCAGATGAATGGATTTCTTAAAAGAATGGGTTATGGCCCTTCAGACCGAGTATTAATTACCCATATTGATGACATTGGTTTCAGTCATGCTGCTAACGAAGGATCTTTTGCGTGCCTAGATGTGGGTGCAGCTAGTTGCGGTTCAATTATGACAGCAGCACCCTGGTTTCGTGAAGCAGCAGACCGTTGCCTGGCGAATCCAGATTATGATGTTGGTGTCCACCTAACTTTTACCTGCGAATACCCTGGTTTTAGATGGCAAGCCTTGAGTACCAGAGATCCTGCTTCTGGACTATTGGATAGTCAAGGATACCTTTGGCACACCCGAGAAGATGCCGTTAGAAATGTAACGGTTGATGCGGCAAGAGCAGAAATGCGTGCTCAAATTGAATTGGCGCTCAGCGCAGGTTTGGAAATTACTCACATAGACACTCACATGGGTACTGTTGTCCATCCTAAGTTCCTGGAAATCTATCTGGATTTGGCACGAGAATATGGCGTACCCGCTTT
Organism: Pseudomonadales bacterium; assembly: GCA_016763855.1. GTDB lineage: Bacteria > Pseudomonadota > Gammaproteobacteria > Pseudomonadales > Azotimanducaceae > JAHRVQ01. The sequence goes on along the minus strand of JAESSY010000113.1, from coordinate 7,898 downwards.
TTTGCCTAACATTACGAAGGAAAGACTGAAAGCCTTAGGTAAGATAGGCGACGAATCTACCTATTTAGACATTATGGAAAGTATTGATACTAATCAGGTACCGACTTTGGATGAAATTATCATCGATACACTCATTCCCATGAAGGACAAAAGCGCATTTTACCGTCAAATCATTGATGAAATTAAACCGGGTTTGAATCACCTTTTGTTTCATCCAGCAAAGATGGGGGAAGAATTGCGAGGGATTGATAAAAAGGCCAGTGAATCAAGACATGCAGATTATCTTGCCTTTACAGATGAATCACTTTTACCTTACATCAAAGATGCAGGAATACACTTGATTGGGTATCGAGAGCTGAAGGCACACTTAGGGTCTTAGATATCTAGGGGTTAGCTGTCCGGTGCTTTGGATTTCAATGCTTACAAGCATCCGAACGGCAGATCCGGAAATTTTGAATGTGGGCTGTTGCCAAAATTAATCCGCCGATAGACGTCACAATTCGTTCACCTAGCATACCGAAGAGTTCGTGGCCGAAAAGCCCTGTGATTGTCAGAATTGATAGACCGATCCCGCCCAAGACCATAGTCACTATGTCCTTATGTTTCCGGCATCCGATTGTTAAGGCAATGAGACTAGTGGGTAAAATAAAAACCAGAAGAATTAAGTGAAAATTTTGCTCTTCGAGCAAGTTGCTATGGGCGATAGGATATAGCGTGATCAATATAGGTAAGGCAAGGCAATGCAACATGCAGGTAGCGCTCAGAAAAATAGCCACAGTATCTAGCCTGTTTCCCGTTGGTTGCTTATCCGCTTTACTTTGCGAAACAGCTTTAGAAGCTTGGTGTTCTGAGTGAATCATTAAATTGCCTACTGTGCAGCGGCACTTTATACCACAAATCAGTCACAATTTTGAGGCCATAGAGGATTATTTACCTAAATTATTGTCTTAGGCTTCCAACCGCTATTCAGACCATTATAATTCACAAAAATTTAGGAATGTAACTATGGCAGCCCGCTCTTTTTTTGGTCAGATTTTTGCAAAATCTCCGATTTCACCGATACAAAATCACATGAAGATTGCCTGTAGTGCTGCGGCCTTGCTGCCAGACTACTTCGACGCGGTGTTTAAATTAGACTGGGAACTTGCAAAGTCGCGAGGTGCTGAAATTCAACGTTTGGAAGAAAAGGCTGATGTCATAAAACGCGAGATTCGTGCCGGTCTATCAAGAAGTTTGTTTATGCCTGTTTCTAGAGTGGATTTACTCGAATTACTTAAGTCTCAGGATAAAATACCCAACCGAGCAAAAGATATTGTGGGATTGAGCATGGGCCGGGAAATGGAATTCCCCGCAGAATTAGGACCCTTGATGCGTGAATTTGTACAGACTTCAGTTAGAACTGCTGAAATGGCGATGCATGCGCTGGATGAACTAGATCAACTATTTGAATCCGGCTTCGGCGATGTCGAGATCAATTTGATTGCTGACATGATTACAAAATTGAATACGATTGAACATGAGGCTGATCTCTTGCAACGTGATGTTCAAAATAAGCTGTACGCTCTGGAAAAAAATATAAACCCTGTTGATGTGATGTTCTTCTATCGCATCATCGAATGGATAGGTGATATTGCCGACAATGCACAATCTGTCGGAAATCGCATGCTAAATCTAATCGCGAAGTAAATACCTTCGTAAACAAAATCACCGATTGAACGAAATAAGACAGGGCGAGAGTTAATGGAAATAATCAATGAACACGGCACGCTGTTACTGGGATTGACAGTAGCATTTGGCTTTTTTATGGCGTGGGGTGTAGGGGCAAATGATGTTGCCAATGCGATGGGAACTTCAGTCGGCTCAAAAGCCATTACAATTAAACAGGCTATTTGCATTGCAATCATTTTCGAATTTGCGGGTGCTTATCTAGCAGGTGGAGAAGTCACGGCGACGATTCGTAAAGGTATCATCGATCCCAGAGCTATTGTAGACAGGCCAGAATTGTTGGTTTTTGGCATGATGTCTTCTCTTTTGGCAGCGGGTGTGTGGTTGTTGTTTGCAACGATGAAGGGCTGGCCGGTTTCTACAACCCATTCTATTGTAGGTGCAATTGTTGGTTTTGCCAGTGTTGGAATTTCAGTTGATGCGGTTCAATGGGGCGAGGTAGGTAAGATCGTTTCTTCATGGGTCGTGTCACCTATCTTGTCTGGGACATTAGCCTTTTTGCTTTATCTCAGCGTTAAGAAATTTATTTTTTCGGCTCCAGATCCTTTTTTAGCTGCTAAGCGTTATGTACCTGTGTATATGTTTATGATGGGTTTAGTTGTAGCGATGGTGACTTTTGTTAAGGGTTTGAAACATGTCGGCCTTGATCTGTCTCTCAAAGAGGCCATGATGTACTCAGTGCTCTTTGCTTGTCTTCTTACTATGATGGGTGTAGTTTTACTCAGTCGAATCAAACGCGTAGGCGAATCGAAACATCATAGTCTGGTCTATGTAGAAAAAGTATTTAGTGTGATGATGTTGTTTACAGCTTGTGCGATGGCCTTTGCTCACGGATCTAATGATGTTGCCAACGCTATCGGGCCTTTAGCGGCAGTGAATGGCGTTATTGCTAGTGGTGGTATGATTGAATTAAAATCAGCCATGCCAAACTGGATATTACTGCTGGGTGGTAGTGGCATAGTTGCGGGCTTAGCGCTCTATGGACACAAGGTTATTCGTACCATAGGAACTCAGATTACTGCGTTGACACCAAGTAGTGGTTTTGCAGTCGAGCTAGCGGCAGTGACGACCGTAGTGCTGTCTTCGGCCTATAGTTTACCTGTATCAACAACACACACTCTCGTGGGGGGAGTTCTCGGTGTAGGATTGGCCAGGGGAATTTCAGCATTGAATTTACGGATGGTAGGCATCATATTTGCCTCGTGGATGGTGACATTACCTGCCGGTGCCTTCTTATCCATACTATTTTTCTATATCTTTAAATTCGCCTTCGGCGTCGCGTGAATCCAGGAGAGCAATTTTGGCAGGAACAATTCCAGAAACGAAACCAGAAACGATCCCAGGAGCAATGACAGACAAAATAGTCGTTGTGACCGGTGGAGCAGGCGCTCTTGGTCAAAGTGTCGTTGAGTGGTTTACGCTTCAGGGCGCAAGTGTCGCTGTTATGGATTATAGCGATGAGATATTAGCAAACACTTTTCCTGTGCCACTGACGCAACATTGTTATATAGCTTGTGACTTAAGAAACCGAGAAAGTTGTAACGAGGCTGTTGGCAGAATTTTACGTCAATTTGAGAAGATCGACATTCTTGTCAATGTTGCTGGGGGATTTTTAATGGGAGATCCAGTTCATAAAGTCAGTGATGAGACTTGGGATTTTCTTTTTGATCTCAACTCACGTTCTATTATGAATATGGCTGCGGCAATTGTGCCGGGGCTAATCAAGCAAGGAAATGGAAAGATAATCAATATCGCAGCGAGAGCGGCATTGGCAGGAGCGCCAAATATGGGAGCCTATACTGCGTCAAAAGCTGCTGTTATGCGATTGACCGAGAGCATGGCGCTTGAGCTGAGAGAAAAAAACATTAACGTGAATGCGGTGATGCCTAGTTTAATTGATACGGAAAGAAATCGTCAGGATATGCCTGATGCAGATTATAGTCAGTGGGTAAGACCGGAACAGATTGCTGATGTAATTGGGTTTCTTGCATCAGATCAGGCACTAGCTGTGCATGGTGCCTGTATACCAGTCGATGGCTTGAGTTAAGGATACGTATGATCGATGAAGGCTGGAAAGAACCCGTACTAGGATTTGAATACGAGTCTGAAATAGTATCCGTCACAAAAGAATTTCAATCAGAAAAACTTGATGCCTGCGGATTAAAATCTGAAATACTAAAGGGATTTGTAGATGCTTCATTCTTTATTGGCATTGGCATTGATACAGGAGAGAAGAGCGGCATCAGTTCAGAAGGAAATGTGAACATGCTAACGAGTTTAATACAGCATAGGCCCGTGCGTTTGGGTGAGCCGCTCACCGCCAAAGGCATCATAACGGGTGTAAGTGAAGTGCCAAGAGGGCAGGCTATCAAAACCGATGTATGGTTTGAAGATGAAATGGGCAATCGAGCAATCAGCGCGGCTAGAATGTCTCTACGTCCAAAAGCGGAAAAATCAACTAAGCGGGGTGCTGGCTTACGACCAACTCCTGTTATCACAGAGCCCGACAAACTCAATCGATTTGAAACTTATATCTTGACACCTGAATGCGTCAAAGCTTATTCCTCTGAAGGAAACAGCATTCATTATGAGATGGATGCTGCCAACAGTGCAGGATTTAGAGCGCCGATAATTGGTGGGGGCATGGGCGTACATTATCTCATTCAGACTCTGTGGAAGAGATCGAGAGTTGAGGCATTTGATCTTTCCATTTACTTTAGGCGACCGATCTTTTGGGATGATACCTTTGTTGTTGCAGCGGATAAGTGGAATGCTATTGCGCTCTTGCGTGAAGGGTCACCTGAAACGAAAGTACTAACCGAGGCTAGGATTAATCATCTCTCGCCAGCTTGAAAAAAGAATTATCTAACTTGGAGACAGCATGCCGCAGGCTTTTGAAGGAATTCGGGTGATTGATTTTACTCAGGTTCTGGCCGGGCCATTTGCAGTGATGCAGCTGGCCTTACTTGGGGCAGAGGTGGTTAAGATTGAGCATCCACAAGGTGGAGATCAAACTCGAGGCTCCCAAGACGGTAAACACAAAGGAATGTCTGCCTCTTTCCTCGGTATGAATCTTAATAAGAAAAGTCTCACCCTCAACTTGAAATCTCCCGAAGGTGTTGAAATCGTTAAGCGCCTGGTTGCCACAGCAGATGTTGTTGTCGAAAATTTTAAGGCGGGCACCATGCAACGAGTAGGATTGAATTATGAATTGTTGAAGGAGATTAAACCTGATTTAATCTTCTGCTCCATAACAGGCTATGGCCAAAAAGGTCCGAAGGCAGGTGAAGCTGCCTACGATGGTGCTATCCAAGCTTCCTCGGGAATGATGTCACAAACCGGGTATCTTGAAACTGGACCGACGAGAACGGGATATATGCCTGTAGATATGTCCACGGCACTTAATGCGGCTTTTGCAATATCTGCTGCTCTGTTTCGGCGAGCAGAAACAGGCTTAGGGCAGCAAATTGATGTTGCAATGATGGATACAGCAATCGTTATGCAGGCTTCTCAATTTAGCGAATACCTAAATGAGGACTTCTTACCTGGCTTGCTCGGCAATGCATCACCTACGCTTCATCCGACAGCAAACGTTTTTGAGACTTGTGACAGTTTCATTCAGGTCCTTGCCTTAAGACAAGCCCAGGTAGAGAAATTATTCGATGCCCTTGGTCTGGGTGATCAGATTTCAATGGCTAAATATTCTACCCCCGGTGCAAGGATTAAATATTCAGCAGAAGTATCCAATCTGATTGGCAGTGCACTGAAACTTCAATCGACGGAACACTGGATGAGGATTCTTTCTTCCATCGGTATACCCGTTGCAGAGATAAGAAGTCTGCCAGATGTAATGACTGATCCACAATTGGAATACAGAGGTGTCTTCGAAACTTTCCCATCATTGATTGAGGACAAGAATGAGAACACTGTTGTTAAGGCTGGGTATATCACAGATGAGGATGGCCCCACTTATCGCAGTCCACCGCCATCATTGGGGAAGGACACAGAGGAGATTCTCAGGTCAGTTGGTTATGAAGAGAGTGAGATTAATCAGTTTAGTGAAGATGGCGTCATCTAAAAGTTCATAATAAAAAAGGCAAAGTGGAGAACCACTTTGCCTTTTGTGTTTACACTAAAATGCTTTAGTTTTAATTATGTATCTAGTGACGCGAAAGTTTTACCTTCTGCTACCAATTTCTTCAACAATTTAGAGGGCTTCCAGCTTTCATCTTTGGTTTCTTTGTAGAAAGCCTCAATATCAGCCAAAACATTATCTAATCCCTGTTTGTCTGCGTACCACATCGGTCCGCCGATATAGGTTGGGAAGCCATAGCCATTGACATAAACTGTATCGATATCCCCAGCACGAAGTGCATGACCTTCATCGAGTAATTTAGCACCAACATTCACTAAACCGTAGATACAGCGCTTCAAAACTTCTTCGTCGCTGAATTCTTTTCTTGTATAGCCCAGTTCACTTGAAACACGTTCTATCACTTCATCTGCGATGCTATCGGGTCTAGGGGTCCGATCGCCATCAGCATATTGATAATAACCTTTTTGATTTTTTTGTCCGTATCGACCCAGTTCACAAAGTTCATCTGGAATTCGAGCCGTGACTTCGTTTGAACCACCCATCATTTTTCTCGCTCTCCAACCTAGATCGAGGCCCACCATGTCCGACATCGTAAATGGACCCATCGCCAAACCGAAATCGAAGATGATTTTATCAACTTGTGCTGGCGTCGCGCCTTCTAATATCATAAGGCTGGCTTGTTTACTGTAGGCGCCGAGCATACGGTTGCCAATAAAACCCGGGCAGTTACCGGCCATCACGCTGACCTTTCCTAACTTCTTGCCTAGTGCCATAGCAGTTCCTAAGATGACAGGAGAAGATTCTTTACCCCGAACAACTTCTAATAGGCGCATAACATTAGCAGGACTGAAGAAATGCATGCCGCAAACAAATTCAGGCCGTGAGGTGCAGGCAGCGATAGCGTCTACATCGAGGCCCGATGTATTGGTAGCAAGTAATGCTCCTTGCTTCATCACTTTGTCGAGCTTCGTGAAGATCTCTTTCTTAAGATCCAAATTTTCGTAAACTGCTTCAATGACAATATCGGCATCACCCAGATCATCAAAATTTTCTGTGGAGATTATTAATGACATGCGCTTGTCCATATCCTCCTGTGACAATCGACCGCGAGAAACTGTTCTAGCATAGTTTCCTTCGATGACCTTGATGCCCTTTGCCAAATTAGCTGCATCATTATCATGCAATCTGACTGGAATCCCGGCATTGGCAAAACACATGGCGATACCTCCGCCCATTGTTCCTGCACCGATGACGGATCCTTTTTGGATATCAATCAGAGTGTCGTCTTTTGACAAGCCTGGGATTTTGTTTGCGGCGCGTTCTGCAAAGAAGATGTGGATCAAGGCTTCTCGTTGCGGGTCTTCCATGCACTCCATGAATAATTTTCTTTCGCTTGCTAGTCCATCATCAAATGATGCTGAATTCGCTGCGGCTTCGATACATTTGAGAATCTGCTTAGGTGCAAATTGATTGCGATGGCTTTTGTGAAGTTTTGCAGCGGCCTTTTCAAATATTTCGCTATTGCCTTTGTCCGTAGCAATTTTGTCTTCCATGTCCCTGATCTTTCGTGTGACTGCACCTGCGGCTACAATTTCTTCAGCATATTTGATGCCGGCATCGACAATATCTCCATCAGCGATTCTATCTATAATTCCCATCTCTAGTGCTTGAGGTGCAAATATTGGACTTCCGGATACGATTGCAGTGATTGCATTTTCTACCCCGATAAGGCGTGGAAGCCTTTGCGTTCCACCAGCGCCTGGCAGTAAACCCAGTTTGACCTCCGGTAATCCTACGGGTGCTTTTGGTGCGGCGATACGATAATCACAACACAGAGCGACTTCGAGACCGCCACCAAAGGCAGTGCCATTGATCGCGGCGATAATGGGTTTGGTACTGCCTTCCATTTTCGAAATCGCATCCATTAAACCGACGCCCTCAGTTGCAGCAGCACCAAATTCACTGATGTCAGCCCCAGCGATAAAGGCGCGATGCATGCCTGTGACAACGATTGCTTTAATACTGTCGTCTTCCAATGCACTTGTTACGCCATCAAATAGTCCTTGGCGAACGCCGG
>JAESSY010000009.1 GCA_016763855.1 Pseudomonadales bacterium | reverse complement strand
GATAGAGAATTCGTTTCCTCTCTGGCCACACGCATAATCGAGCTGACACCCAACGGGGTAGTTGACTACCACGGTAGCTATGAAGATTATTTACAGAGTCAGGGAGTTGAGTAAATTTCAAAGGTAGACTCTTGATGCATGATCAGGGAATGAACTTCTGTCAACCTTGATCATCCTTCTGGAACAATTCAGCCTCGATATTCTTAAACCCTTTGAACTCAATTGCATTGCCGCTGGGATCACGAAAAAATAATGTACCCTGCTCTCCGGCTTTTCCTGCAAATCGAATATAGGGTTCAATGATAAAATCAACTTCAGCCGCTACAAGCTTTTGCGCAAGGGCTTTCCATTCGTCCAATTCAAGAACAACACCAAAATGAGGTATAGGCACATTATGCCCATCAACGGGATTGCTCCCTTCTTTTGAGCTAGATGTTTGAGGACCAGAAGCTATTTCATGACAAACTAACTGATGCCCATAGAGGTTTAAATCAATCCATTTTTCACCTTCTCGACCTAGAGAACAAGACAATACGTCAAGATAAAAACATTTTGCTTCCTCTTTATTTCTAACGGGTATGGCAAGATGAAAGGGTGTAAGATTCATGTTTTGCGCCTGTTTAAGTTTTCATTTAACTTTTTCAATGTGAATCGATACTTATGAAGTCGTTAGGCTCTGATATATTTTTGAAAGTTCTGTGGGTAATTGTGAAATATCCTGCATAACCATGTATTTTTTCGCCGGACACATTTCTTTTAAATAATCATGACCAGATGGATCTACTGTCAAACAAAAACTTATCACCCCGAATCCAGACGCCTCGACTAAAGCTTTTGCAGTATCTCTAATACCATAGATTTTGCTACTCCTATCACTTCCATAATCAAAATCCTGAGGGTAACCATCGCTCAATATAATGAGGGCTTTTACTTTTGCGTCGGTTTCCTGGAGCATTCTACTCGCGTGTCGAATCGCAGGCCCCATCCTTGTGCTGCGACAAGGCTTAATGCCACCTATTCTCGCCTTAGCAGTATTGTCGTATGAGTCATCAAATGACTTGCATACTGTATACTCAATTCTGTCACGACCGTAGCCTGAAAAACCACAAATCGCATATCGATCACCTAGTTTTTCCAGCCCTTCTGCCATCAAAATAACGGCCTTTTTTTCCAAATCAATTATTTTATTGCCACCTGAGTCTTGGTCATCGATCACATCATCAGTCGACGCGCTCATATCAAGCAAAAACAATGCAGCAACATCTCTTAACTGTTTTTGCTTCTGCACATAGATGGCCTCTGATGGACAGAATCCTGATTTTCTATCAATCACGGCACTGATAGCGCGGTCAAGATCAAGCTCCTCTCCATCGACAAGGCCTTTGATTTTTTGATGTAATTCAGGTCGTATCTTATTTAATTGTTTTTTCACCTGCCGGGAAACATGATCCAATTCAAGCAATGTTTTTGACACATACTCTCTATTTTCATCTTTGGCCCTCATCTCATAAAGGGTACACCAGGCAGTACGATAATCATTTATCTGATAATCCCACTCATCATAAAGATAGGAATGTTCTTGCTGTTCAGAAGATGCTCTTCCTTCCATTTCAACCGTTTCTGGCCCCAACTCCTTCTTGGACGTTTCATTAGCTTCTGTCATTGATTCTAGTAGTTCAATTCCTTCCGCGTCTGGCGCATCTCCTTGAACCAACTCACTAATATCACCTTCTGCTGGGGGGCCTAATTGCTCGGCATCTTGCTGGTCCTTAGCGGCTTCTTCAGAAGACAAACCGAATTGTAAAACAGAAAAGGAAGATGACAAATCGAGCCGGCCTCTATAATGAACCGAAGGGATTTTGGTACAAATACTTTGATCTCCTAAATCATCCGTTAACAGGGTATAGCATTTTGTTAATACAATTGCGGTATCAGCAACACTTGCGCCTTCTATCCTTAAAATTGAAATCGACTCAAGGATCTCTTTCTGTATTTCACTCAACTCATCTCCCTTGTGACTACCATCAAGTGTCAACCATAAGACAAACCTTAGTAATTCATGGACATCTTGATCGAACTCAAGTGATTGAAACGCCTCCGGTTTTACTTTCCTCAATAATTGTTTTAGTCCTTTATATTCGTGCTCTAATCTCCAATCTAACCTTGCCGATTCAAGCAAACGAAACAATGTTGACGCAAGATCTGGATTATTAAACGAATGAAAAAAATGTGTAAACGGAAAAGGCGAATCAAGGTATCTAAATCGAAATGTACCAAACTCATAGGATGCTAGTTGATGAGTGATCGCGAGCTTTAAGTACTTAAAATTCTCTTCAATTGTGTTATATAGCCCGATCAGGGTGGGGAGATAAATTGTATTCTCTTCGTTGTAAACCAGACCCGATTGTGACTCAGATAATCTGAGCGGGGCATCTGACATACCTTCAAGGTAGATCTTTAATGAACGTTGATGGTCTGAAAGGCGAACGCGTCCAAGTATACGATCTAGTCTTCGTTGCCCTTGATTGGATTCGAGTTTTAAGAAGGCGATACCGGCAGCATGATTCTGCAGACTTAATTTACGCCCTTCCTCAACCCACGTTCGAAGTGCATCTGTTCGATCTTGCGGAAGACAATCCACAACCTCAATCAGTGCAAGTAGAAGATGAGGATCGTCTTCTGATAAGAGAACTATCTGGTGTATTTTTTCAGATTTCAGACTTTTCAGAATAAGGACTTGGAGCCAGTCAATGTCAGGATGTGTTCTTGCTGTTTGCAGCAACAATTTTCTAAATTGCTTACCTCGATGTTCTGAGCCGGGTTCAAGGTGCAATTTACCTGTAAATAATTCAGGCATTTCAATATAAGAACGCCCCAGCAGCTTTGACAATAAGTACAATTTAGAAGCATATTCCCAGTTAACCTCCGGATATTTTTGACTTAATTGTACATAATCATAGACAGCTTGACGTCCGCTTGCGGCCAAGGAACCTATTGTTTCACACCAGCAATTCAGCGCATCCATTTCAAATTGAAATGCAATTTCATAAAAATCCGTAAGCAGGTTAGAGGCCTGTGGATAGGATTGCTTAAGTGATTGACCACAGCTTTCAATTATCAGAATGGTATCCAGCCTATCTTTTTCCAGCGCAATATGAACCCCTTTCAAGTAGGATTGTGCACTTTGTTGTGATAGTTCGAGTAAGTTTAGTGCAAACTCTCCCGTATGAATGAGCGCCTCGTTTCCCAGTTTATTTTGGCAAAAAGAACTTAAATCTAAATAGTCCAATGCACAGCGCCAGCTATGCCAACCTTTCTCAACGAAGTCCTGTGTAATCGAAGACCAAAGTCCGAGCTCTATTTTGCTTAACTGACCGGAGAGTTTTTTGAATACAAGGAGATAGGATTCTGCTGCCTGGTGATTTCGCTTAAAGAGCTTTTTATATATTTCTTCTGGATTCGGATTATTCACTTGGGAAAAAGACTGCAGTCAATTCGTTAATCGCGGTTTGTATTTCCTTGTCATCGCTCACACTTTGGCTCACCGCGATTTCACAAGCCCTGTGACAACTCAAGCCATCCTTGATTAGTTTTCCTGCATACACAAGCAGCCTTGTACTCACACCGTCATCAAATCCATGGTTTTTAAGCCGACGGACTCTTGCCCCAAGTCGTGCTAAATCTATGGCAATGTCCTGACCAACACGACTTTCAACTTCAATTATCGCTGCCTCGTTCTCCTCGTTAGGATAGTCAAAATCGATGGCAATAAACCTTTGCCGGGTGCTGGGTTTTAAATCTTTTAGAACACTCTGATAGCCTGGGTTATAGGAAATAACCAATAAGAAATCATCGTTTGCTTTTAGCGTAATCCCCAATTTTTCAACGGGTAAAATTCGACGGTGATCCGTCAAACTATGTATTAAAACCGTGGAATCTTTCCTCGCTTCAACAATCTCATCAAGATAACAAATTGCGCCATCTTTAACTGATTTTGAAAGTGGGCCATCCTGCCAAACAGTTTCATCGCCATGTAATAAAAATCTACCGACTAAATCCGTTGCACTTAGGTCTTCATGGCAGGCCACAGTTTGTAAAGGATTATCTATCCCCTTTCTATTTTGGTCTGCATGATCACCTCGATATAAAAGATGGGTCATATATTCAACAAATCTTGTTTTTCCGCATCCTGTAGGCCCTTTTAACAAGACAGGGAGTTTCTGCTTGTAAGCCGATAGGAATATTTCTACTTCATCTGCGAGTGGTAAATAATAGGGTATCTCGCTCAAACTATTCTCCAATCCACTTAGCTTGTCTTTTTTCAAGAAATGCAGCAATCGCTTCCGGGTAATCCTTCTGTTTCATCATTTCTCTTAATAGCCTTTCACTTTCCTCCACAGATTCACTTACGTCACGATGTAGATCTGTGTAGATTTGGCGCTTAGTTTCCTTAAGTGAATTCGGAGAAACCGTATTTTTCATCAAGGTGGCATAGGCAAGTGTCTCAGACATGAGCTGATCTTTTTCTATCACTCTATTCACCAGGCCCAATTGAAGTGCCTCCTCACTCATGACGACACGACTCGTCAGCAGCAAATCATTTGCCGCCCCAAGCCCGATCATTCTAGGTAGCAGCCATGACAAACCGAATTCTGCGGGCAAATTCAATTTGCCATGTGCAGTGGTCAATTTAATACCCGGTACGACAAAACGTATATCAGCGTAACAGGCTAGAACGAGGCCTACCCCTGCAGCCGGACCGTTTATTGCAGCGATAACAGGTTTACTTAAACCAAAGTGATAGGAGAAGGTCGCATCAAACTCTGCCCGCACACCATAACCCGGCATAGCTAGTTTGTCCGGCGTTCCGGGATCATAACCACCCTTTTCAATATGTCCTTCAAGTGCTTTTGAGTCTGCTCCAACACAAAAGCCTTTGCCTGCTCCTGTAACTATAATGACGCGAACGGCGGTGTCATTATTCAATTGTTCCAGACAGTTGCGATACTCTGTGTGCATCCTCCCCGTCCAAGCATTCATTCGATGAGGACGATTAAGGGTAATAATCCCGACCTCATCTTTTATGTCGACCAGAATGGTTTTAAGTTCCATATCTACCTTTGTATATCAAATCTGCATTTATTTGAGTGATTCAATCTATCATAAATATTTGGGGTGAGGATATGGTTATACTATGTTGTTCTTCATTCATAGTAGGTTAAAGCATAATGCGTCTTGTTCTGGCATTTTTTATATTAGTGCCCTTAATTGAAATGGCGATATTGATAGAAGTGGGCAGTGTCATCGGCGCTCTACCGACGGTCGCGCTTGTAGTACTCACAGCAACAATCGGTATTTGGCTATTGCGGCTTGAAGGTACAGCGACGCTCGCAAAAGTCCAAGACAAAATGAATCGAGGACAATTGCCGGGTACAGAACTGCTCGAAGGCGTCATGTTATTGGTTGGGGGTGCACTTTTATTAACCCCAGGATTTGTGACTGATACGATTGGTTTTGTTTGTCTAATACCGCTTTTTCGCCATCCCATCGCCAACTGGCTTATTTCACGAGGGATAATGTCCTTTGCACCACAAAGCGGCAGTTTTTCAAGCTCGACAATCATAGAAGGTGAATTTGAAGAACAAAAACAAAGTTCAATCGACAAGCAACCTCGAAACAACAATTAGACGGTATAGTTAAACAAAGAGCAGACAAGCATGAACAAACAGAGAAATTCAGAATTCAACCCAGAACGAGCTCAATCGTTCATTAACAATTTCTGGGAAGAAGAAATTATATCGAGTCTGAGTACTTATATCGAGATACCTAATAAATCCCCTTCTTTTGACGAAAATTGGATTGAAAACGGATTTATGTCAGAAGCCACAAATCACATGCTGGATTGGGTTCGATCACAGAACATCGAAGGTTTAGAAATCGAATTGCATGAACTTGAAGGCAAAACCCCAACAATTTTTCTCAGTCATCCAGGAGATATCAAAGAAACCATTTTAATATATGGACATTTAGATAAACAACCTGAGTTTGAAGGGTGGATAGACGGACTAGAGCCCTGGAAAGCCATACGTCGAGATGACAAACTGTATGGGCGTGGCGGCGCAGATGATGGATATGCGATTTACTCGGCTATTGCCATCATCAAAACGCTCCTCGATCAAAACCTGCCTATGCCTCGAATTGTTGTACTCATCGAAGCATCAGAGGAAAGCGGCAGTCCCGACCTACCTTTTTATATGGAAGCCCTATCAGAAAAAATTGGTGAGCCCGGTCTCGTTATCGCATTGGATTCGACTTGCGGTAACTATGATCAACTTTGGATAACGACTTCACTGCGGGGAATGTTGATTGGAGAATTGAAAGTTCAGGTTCTCGAACAAGGCGCGCACTCTGGTGCTGCTGGCGGAATCGTTGGCTCAAGCTTCAGGATTCTCAGACAGCTACTCTCACGAATTGAAGATGAACACAGCGGAGCTATTCTTCCTTCCTTTTTGAATGAACAGGTGCCAGATTCACGTCGATCTCAAGCGATTGAAGCGGGGAAAGTACTAGATAAAGATTTCAATTCCATGTACACCTTCACTGCCAACAGCGGTCCTGTTTCTGAGGATGCCACTGAGCTTGTCTTGAACAACACCTGGCAAGCGACAATGGAGATCACGGGCATGGAAGGCATACCCAGTCTGAAAGATGCAGGTAATGTGCTTCGCCCCTACACCACCGCAAAATTTGCCCTACGCCTGCCACCCACCACAAATGCCGTGAATGCAAAAAAAGAATTAGCGGAATTACTGATCAAAGATTCCCCCTACGGCACAGCCGTTTCATTTGAGCAAGATGCCGCAGCACCAGGTTGGCACGCCCCTGAAACGCTACCGTCACTCGAAGCGTCATTTCAAGAAGCTTCTGATTTATTTTTTGGAGCACCAGCAATATCCATGGGTTGCGGAGGCAGTATTCCATTTATGGAATTTCTGGCCAATAAACTACCTAGAGCACAATTTATGGTAACCGGTGTTCTCGGGCCTCATTCAAACGCTCACGGACCGAATGAATTTCTACATATTCCTACCGTGAAAAAACTGACAGCTTGCGTGACTAAAGTTGTCTGGGATTGGGGGCAAAAGAAAGGATCTAATCCTGATACAGATCAACGAGCTAATACGGCGAAGGACTTAAAATAGCGTAAATATTAAGAATGAGGATTCCATGCGCCACCCTGAAGCCATCACATTAGACCCAGACCTTATTCGTCGTTACGACACTTCTGGCCCAAGATACACATCCTATCCAACAGCACTACAATTTGAAGAATTTAAGCAGTCAGAGTTGGAGCAAGCGGCATTAGAATCTCCGAACAAATCTAAAGACATTTCACTTTATGTTCACATCCCGTTTTGTGCGACCTTATGCTACTACTGCGCTTGCAACAAAATTGTCACCAGAAAACGAGAACCTGCAATTGAGTATCTAGTTTCATTGAAAGAAGAGCTTCAGATCATCTCGCCTATTTTTGAAGGGCGGCACATTTCACAATTACATTGGGGCGGCGGCACACCTACTTATTTTGAGGATGCACAAATAACCGATCTGATGCAGGCAATTCACTCTGCATTTTTATCTCGATCCGATGACAACCGAGAATTTAGTATCGAGATAGATCCTAGAACCGTAGACACCAAGCGTATTTCACATTTACGTCAATCTGGCTTTAATCGCCTTTCTTTAGGTATTCAAGACTTTAATCCGATTGTGCAAAAATCCGTAAACAGAATTCAGTCCTATGACAATACAGAAACAGTCATAAAAGCTGCGCGAAAAGAAGGTTTCAAATCCATATCAGTAGACCTTATCTATGGCTTGCCTCACCAGACTCTAGATTCATTTAATGCAACCTTAGATCAAGTTATTACACTCGAACCAGATAGAATATCTATCTATAACTATGCTCACCTACCGGAGCGATTTACACCTCAAAAGAGGATACTAGTTTCCGATCTCCCGGTGGCAGATATGAAGCTTAGAATCTTACAGCTGTGTATTGAGAAATTAACTAAATATGGGTACGTCTATATCGGCATGGATCACTT
>JAESSY010000112.1 GCA_016763855.1 Pseudomonadales bacterium | reverse complement strand
TCCAGGCGTTACCTGGCACCTTACCCTTTGGAGCCCGGACTTTCCTCTATCGGTAAACCGACAGCGATTGCCTAGCTGACTCCAGAGAAGAATATTACCAAAGACCTAAGGTTACAAATCTTTTTAAGGATTTTTTAAACCGAGAGCAACATTGTACAAATGTTTTTTCCCTGCCCCTGTTAATTTGTGAGCAATTCCTGCCGCTTTTCTAGGCGGCAACTCTTCGATAAGCAGAGACATCAACCACTCTTCATCAAAATTTCCTGGGTGTACTTGACTACCTTCGACTACAACGACAAATTCACCTTTAGACACTATCTTTCCAGACATTACTTGCTCTGACAAATTCTCGAGCGTGCCATAACTAATCTGCTCGAATCGTTTCGTCATTTCCCGAGCAATGGTCGCCATTCGTTCCCCTCCAAGGATAGACCCAAGATCAGAAACCATTTCACTAATCCGATGCGGTGCTTCATAAAAAACCAGGGTAGAAGAAAATTTCGCAAGGGCTTCTAATCTTGATTGACGAGCATGGGACTTTGATGCCAGAAATCCTTCAAAATGAAAGCGATCAGTGGGTAAGCCCGCAACCGATAGCGCAGCTAACATCGCACTGGCTCCCGGAATAGGTATCACATCGATGCCTTCCTCCTGCGCTCTTTTTACAATCCTGTAACCCGGATCAGAAATTAACGGTGTGCCAGCATCTGAGATCAATGCAATATCCTTTCCCGCTTTTAACTTTTCCATGAGTGAATCTATGACATATCCTTCGTTGTGATCATGATAGGCAACGAGCGGTGTTTTTATAGTATAATGTTGAAGTAGTGTTCGGCTATGGCGCGTATCTTCGGCGGCTATTAAACTGACCTCTGACAACGTTTTTATGGCCCGAAGGGACATGTCTTCCCGATTCCCGATGGGTGTTGCAACGATATATAAACTCAAGGTTCCATTCTCCAGATCCAAAAAGCTCCAGATCCAAAAAGAACCGGCTGCCTAAATACCTTACTATATATTAAAATTAATTCGTATTTGATCATGGATCGGAAATCCCAAACGTCTCGCCATAAAAAAATTTATAAAGCCAAGTCAGGAACCAAGATATCAGTTAGGATGGAGAAATGAATATAGCCACACTACAGAACTCATGCTAAAAACCAATCTTACTTCAGCTTTAGTGATAAGCATTTTCCTTGTATCATGCGCCAATACACCAACCAACGACAAACCTGCTGTTCGCCCTCAAACAAAGGAAATCACCGAATCAAATATCCAATCCTTGCTCAATCGTGCTTCGTCTTCTAGTCAAGCTAGGGGATTCGCTTATCGATTGCAAGCAGTCGATATTGCATTGAAAAATAGAGACCTCGATCAAGCAGAAAATATATTGCGATTAATAGAAAAACCTAACGATCGAAAAAACGCCCAAAAGTTCGCAATTCTTCATGTAAAAATCGCCTTGCAAAAAGGAGATCCGCGTTCAGCACTCAAGTGGTTAGATCATTCTGACACCACAGGAGCACCCTTAACACAACAGTTGCAAATCGAGCTGGGAGAGCTTAGATCCCAATCTTATTTTCTAAATAGAAGTTTTATCGCAAGTGCTAGGGAGAGAATATTTTTCGACGCTCTGCTTTCCCCTGAAGAAAAAAAAACAAACCATGAGAAGATATACAGCACCTTAATGGAGCTCTCAGCGAGCACTCTGACTAAGCAGGCTCAAAAGGCAATCACAAGCGACCTGAGAGGTTGGTTGTCGCTGACCGCTATGAGCAAAGCAAACCAAAATAATCCTCTAGCACAGCTTCAAGAATTGCAGAGATGGAAATTAGTTTGGTCTTATCACCCTGCGGTTTCTCTCCTACCAGAGAGCTTAGAGGTGCTAAGCAAGGTTGTCGCAGAGAAAGCCAAGTCAATCGCTTTATTTTTGCCTATGCAGGGAAACCTTGGTACTTACGGCCGCGCTATTCGAGACGGTATCATTGCTGCTAACTATCAATTAGATCCTAGCACAATAACAAAGTTACAGGTTTACGATACCAGCAGCAGAAATCTACCTGCCCTCTTAGATGATGCACTACAAAATGGCGCTGAATTAATTATCGGCCCCCTCGAAAGGAAAAAGGTAACAAGTCTGGTGAAAATGAAGAACCTACCAATTCCTGTGCTTGCCCTAAATCGTTCTTTATCACCCAATACTCACATTAACCTTTTTCAATTTGGTTTAGCACCGGAAGATGAAATGGTGCAAGTCGCTGAACAGGTATTTAAAGAAGGTAAGCGTAATGTACTCGCTATATACCCAGACAGTGATTGGGGGACCAGAAATTTTGAAGCTTTCAGACAACAATGGTCTCTCCAAGGCGGCAACATTATTGCAAGGGCTGCATATCAGAACCAAAAGGACTATTCGGTGCTGATAAAATCCCTACTCAATGTAGATAGGAGTGAACAAAGATCAAAAGATTTGCGTCGTATTATTGGAAAGCGATTTGAATTCAAACCTCGGCGAAGACAAGATATTGATTTTGTCCTTCTATTGGGTAATCAATCACAAGCCCGAGGTATAAAACCCATTTTGGATTTCCATTATGCTGAAGATATACCCGTTTATTCAACTTCACATATCAATGAATCTAACGATTCCACGATTGAATCAATGGACCTCAATGGCATTCGATTTTGTGACATACCCTGGAAACTCAGCAATAGTGACCCCCTGCAACTTAGTGTTCAGTCAACTTGGGAAAGTGCCAATTCAAGCCTTGCACCTTTTTACGCACTTGGTGTTGATGCATATCGACTTTTTCCAAGATTGCAACAACTTAGAGAACTTAAAAATTCGAAGGTCTACGGCACCACAGGTATTCTGACTTTGGACAAAGAAAATATCCTGAGAAGAAGATTGCTTTGGGCTCAGTTTTCTAAGGGTCAGGTTATCACCAGCCCTATTATTTTAAATCCCGCAGATTAATCATCAGGCAACAACCTTGAAAACCCAAATTTTAGGTAACGCAGCAGAACAACAAGCTCAGATTTATCTTCAAAAAAAAGGGCTAACGCTGATCAAGAAAAATTACACTTGTCGGGTCGGTGAAATTGATCTCATCATGGAAGACGATAATTGCCTGATCTTTATTGAAGTTCGCCTAAGAACAAACCCGCTCTATGGTACTGGGGCAGACACAGTAACCATTGCTAAGCAAAAGAAAATTATCAAAACTGCACAATTGTTCCTTCTCAGTTATGATATTGGTAATCGTGATTGCAGGTTTGATGTTATCTCAATTGATAAAGACATTGACTGGATACAGCATGCTTTCACTCTTAACTAGTTAACCCAAAACCGAGTTAGATATGAAAAATAGTATTCTCTTCTTCGCCATTTTGTTTATAAGCGCCTGTTCGAGCGTCACCCCCTCCTCAGAAAATCTTGGTAAACGTACCCTCGGTACTCAATGGGATGACCAGCTAATAGAATCTCGCGGAAAGGGAAATATTAAGCGCGCTAATGCAGAGATAGAACTCACTCACATTAATATCACAGCCTACAACGGCGTCGTACTTCTAACCGGGCAAGTGCCGTCTCAAGAGGTTAGCGAGGCTTCAGCACAAGCAGTCGAAGGTTTACGCAAAGCGAAACTTGTTCATAACGAGCTCGTCGTTGCTGGTCCCACTTCACTCATGTCCAGAACTAACGATGGATGGCTAACCACAAAAGTTAAAACAGCACTTCTGACCAGTGACAAAGCAGCAGGAAAAAGAATTAAAGTCGTGACTGAGAATAGTGTTGTCTACCTGATGGGTTTGCTCACAAGAGACGAAGCAGACGCAGCGGTTGAAGTAGCCAGAAGCGTTTTTGGCATTCAAAAGATTGTTAAAGTGTTCGAATATATTAACTAAAGACCGACTGAGGTCTACTTGATCATAAAAGTCTACTTGATCACTTTGAGCTTAGGAGGGCTTTTCTTTTTTATTGGAGTCGGTGGGGGCTCAGGGTCACTTTCTTCTCTTGGGAACCACATCCCCTCACCATTTTCTTTAGCTACAATTCCCATGACAGCCTTCATGGGTGCAAATATTTCGTGAGGAACACCACCAAATCTTCCACTAAATGCAACATGATCATCACCAATCACAAGATCTCGGATAGCGGTCGCACTGATATTGAGAACGATCTGACCGTCTTTTACATAGTCCATTGGTACTGAAGTATCATTCACTGCAGCATCTAGGATTAGATAAGGGGTGCAGCCATTGTCAAGAATCCACTCGTTTATAGCTCGCAATAAGTATGGAACTGATGAGTTCATTTTTGTTCTCTATGCAATGCACTAAAGAATTGCATACCCCGAGTAAGTAGGCTCAGAGTAGCTAACGCTCTAGTCTCTCATATCCAGTTCTGCTTCCGAGAGGCTCGCTTGAAATGCATCCCGATCAAACATCCGATCCATATAATCCAATATTGGCTTGCAATGCTTGGGGTTAAGCTCAATGCCAAGCGTAGGCAATCGCCAAAGAATGGGTGCAACGCAGCAATCTACAAGCGTAAAATCATCGCTCATAAAGTAAGGTTTCTCTGAAAAAATCGGAGCTATCGTCGTGAGACTTTCGCGTAGATCCTTTCGCGCCTTCTCGATTACTGACTCTTTCGACTTACCTAAGACAATAGTATCTACCGCACCACACCAATCTCGTTCAATTCTATATATATATAGACGGCTCTGTGCTCGTGCAACAGGATAAACTGGCAACAGCGGCGGATGAGGGAATCTCTCATCGAGGTATTCCATCACAACCGTTGACTGATACAAAACAAGATCCCGATCGGCCAATGTTGGCAGACTATGGTAAGGATTCAAGTCAATAAGATCCTCAGGCATATTGTTAGGATCGACATCAACAATATCAACCGCTATACCTTTTTCTGCAAGAACCAATCTTACTCGCTGACTATAATGATCATTCCCATCGGAATAAAAAGTCATCGATGAGTGTTTAGCAACCACTCCCATCTATTCACCTCGCCTTTTTTTAAATTGAACGTTTAAATTAAACACCAAAATTAAATATTATTCGATCTATCTATGAAATTCTTTGTCATATTCACGACCCAGTAACCAAGTGAAGATATAGAAAAACGCTAAAAACAACAATACATAAACACCAATTCTAGTTCTGTCTATTCTTGCTGGTTCGCCAACGTAATACATAAAATTCGCGAGATCATAAATCATCGCATCGTAATCTGCTGTCGTCATTGTTCCTGTGTTATCTACCTTTTGAAGCGGGTAATGTCCAGCATCAGTAATTTCACGACCACACTTTTTCTCTAAAAGAACGTCACCAGTCAAGACATCTCTCTTTTGGCCGCCATTACTGGCGAGTTGAGGCAATTGCATGCACTCAGGCTTGATTTGTCTACCTTGTAATCCACTTAAGACATGAGGCATACCAACATTCTCGAACACCAGATTATTAACCCCGAAAGGC
Source organism: Pseudomonadales bacterium (assembly GCA_016763855.1). Taxonomy (GTDB): domain Bacteria; phylum Pseudomonadota; class Gammaproteobacteria; order Pseudomonadales; family Azotimanducaceae; genus JAHRVQ01. Next base: position 24,805 of record JAESSY010000112.1, on the reverse strand, counting down.
CTCGCCTCATCTTCATAGAACGTACGTAAATAGGTGTAAATCCAATCGGGTCCACCTTTGAGATTGCTATGCAAGGTCAAATCCGGTGGCGGTGCACCAAACCAATACTTGGCATTTTCTTCTAAAATTGAACTTGTCATCAAATCACCGATCTTTATATCAGGATCGAATGCTAGATGCTTAAGCATAAGGTTGTCCGGAATACCGATATCCTTTGCGGTACGTCCATATCTTTGATACTTGAGAGAGTGACAACCGAGACAATAATTCATGTACGCTTTTGCGCCTCTTTGCAGAGAGGCTTTGTCATTCAAGTCTGGTTCGATATGATCGAGCGGATAACCACTACTGGCCGCCATTGCAAATGCAGGTAACAAGAACAAACAGACGCCTAGAAAAAAGGTTCTTTTCATCATTTTGTCACCCTCTCTGGTACTGGCTTCGTCTTTTCTACGCTGGTGTACCAAGGCATTAATAAAAAGAAACTAAAGTAAATGGCGGTGCATATTTGAGCAATGATGGTTTTAATAGGTGTCGGATGAATGGTGCCCAGATAACCCAGAATGAAAAACGAGATAATAAATAAAGTCAAAAAGATTTTGCTACCCCATCCCTTGTAACGCATGGATTTCACAGGGGAGCGATCAAGCCAAGGGAGAACGAATAGAATGGCTATTGCTCCAGCCATTACAACCAATCCCCAAAATTTGGCGGTCATCCCGAACAAGGGGTATGTTGCCGCTCGGAGCATAGAATAAAATGGCGTGTAGTACCAGACAGGTGCTATCAAATTCGGTGTCTTCAATGGATTGGCAGGCTCATAGTTCGGATGCTCAATCAAATAGCCTCCCCCGTCAGGGTAGAAAAACATCACTGCGCAAAAAATGAATAGGAATAGAATAATCGCAGGTAAATCATGGCCAATTGTGTAATAAGGATGAAAAGGAATCCCGTCGAGAGGGACACCGTCTTTATCAAGATGTTTTTTAATGTCTACGCCATCTGGATTATTAGAGCCAACTTCATGAAGTGCAAGGATATGTAAGACAACCAAGATCAAAATAATCAGCGGTAGAAGCGCAACGTGTAGCGCGAAGAATCTATTTAAGGTGATTCCTGACATATTAAAATCACCGCGTACCCAAGTCATTAACTCATCACCGACGAAGGGGACAGCACCTGCAAGAGAAACAATCACCTGAGCACCCCAGTATGACATGTTACCCCAAGGCAATAGATAACCGAAAAATCCTTCCGCCATTAAAGCCAGATAAATCAACATACCAAAAACCCATATAAGCTCTCGAGGTTTTTGATAAGAGCCGTATAACAGACCACGAAACATGTGAAGATAAACGACGACAAAGAAGGCAGATGCACCTGTGGAATGCATGTATCGAAGCATCCAACCATATTCAACATCTCGCATGATGTATTCAATAGAGGCGAATGCCCCGTCACCAGTCGGCACGTAACTCATCGTCAACCATATGCCCGTTAGGAATTGATTAATGAGAACAACAAAAGCCAACACACCAAAGATGTACCAAAAATTAAAATTCTTGGGTGCGTAATATTTTGACATATGTTTTTCATATGTCTCTGTCACGGGTAGTCTTGCGTCCACCCATTCCATAATGCCTGTTAAAGTCTGTTGGATTGACGCCATTATGCTATCCCCTCATCTTCGCCGATTACCAGAATCGATTCAGATTCATAGTAATGCGGTGGTACTTCCAGATTACTTGGCGCAGGTACACGATTATAAACTCTACCCGCCAGGTCGAATTTAGATCCATGGCATGCGCAATAGAACCCGCCTTTCCACTCGGCATCAAATTGGGTGGGCGCTATGACAGGCCTAAATTGTGGAGAACAACCTAGATGGGTGCAAAGACCAACAAGTACCAGAATATCCGGCTTTATTGATCGCGTTTCGTTTTTTGCGTATTCGGGTTGTTGTTTAAGACTGGATTCTGGATCTGCTAAGCGAGCGTTATCTGCATTTAAGACGTCCAGCATCGCTTTTGTGCGCTTTATAACAAAGATGGGTTTGTCTCGCCAAGCAGGTATGGGGCCAATAATCTCTCCCTCTTTCAGCTTACCTATATCAATTTTAATAGGCGCTCCTGCTGCCAGCGCTTTCGCACTTGGATTCCAAGACCCCAGAAAAGGTACTGCCAATCCAACCACACCCGCTGATCCTACTGCACAGGTTGCACCAATTAGAAAATTTCGTCGCCCTGAATTATCTTCAGGGCTATTTCCATCATCACTCACAGAGTTTATTCTCCTCTACAAAACAGCCGACAATCAACTAATAGCGAGGCCATAGATTGCCTCCCAAAAGCCCTTGGATGCTAACATAGTCCACGCTTTAAGTGTCGCGGACATGCCCTCCCAACGGATTTTTTCTGGACTTCCCGAGTAAGCAAAGAAGCCTGCGGAAAGTCCAACAAAAAACGATGATTTTTATCGTTTTGAGAACTGAGGTTTCTTTCTTGCTTTTCGTAAGCCCACTTTCTTGCGTTCAACAGCACGAGCGTCACGAGTCACAAATCCAGCTTTACGTAACGTAGGTCGCAATGTCTCATCATATTCTAGCAGAGCACGGGTGATTCCGTGGCGAATTGCACCAGCTTGACCAAATCCACCGCCGCCTGCAACCGTGACATGGAGGTCGAATTTATCAGTAAGTTCAACAAGTTCAAGAGGTTGGCGTACAATCATCCGTGCAGTCTCTCGTCCAAAATATTCTTCAAGAGGTCGCTGATTGACGAGAATTTCACCTTTACCATTGGAAAGAAAAACTCGAGCCTTTGCAGATTTTCTTCTACCTGTACCGTAATACTGTGTCATAAATAAACCTTTTAACTTAACTCTAGAACTTGAGGTTGCTGAGCTGAATGAGGATGTTCCGCCCCTGCATAGACTTTAAGCTTGGCTAGCATTGAACTTGCGAGCTTATTTTTTGGCATCATGCCCTTAACAGCAGCTTCAATAGCTCTTTCAGGCGCTTTATCCATAAGCTTTTCAAAGGAAACAGACTTAATCCCACCTGGGAAACCCGTATGATGATAGTACATCTTGTCCTGAGTCTTGTTGCCTGTCACTTTCACCTTCTCGGCGTTGACAACAACAATATAGTCGCCTGTATCTACGTGAGGCGTGAATTCTGGCTTATGCTTGCCTCTTAAACGGCTGGCAATCACAGTTGCCATTCGACCTAGAGTCTTATCTGTTGCGTCGACCACGTACCAGCTATGCTGGACGGTCTCTTTTTTTGCTGAGTATGTTTTCATGATCTGCCGAGAGAATTTTGGAGCGCAAATTTTAACGGTTCAATAAGAGATACACAAGGCCTTAATGAAGCGCATTATCTAATTTAGGTCGATTTTTGTGAATAAAGACGACTAAATAATCTGTTACGCAATGTGTTCCTGGCCAAGATACTCCCTAGATTGCATTTCCTTTAGGCGGCTGACTGTCCTCTGGAACTCGAAAGCCAAACTATCTCCTTGGTAAAGTTCACTTAAACTGACTTCGGCAGACAAGATCAATTTTACCTTACGACCATAGAATTCATCAACCAATGAGATGAATCTTCGTGCGGCATCTTCATTATCGGGGGTAAATTGAGGAATGTTACTAATGAGTACAGTCTGATAAACCATCGCCAATTCGATATAATCATTCTGGCTTCTAGGACCTTCACAAACTGCCTTAAACTGAAACCATACAACCCCATCACCACACTTATGAGCAAAAATTTCTCGTCCTTCGATGTCCAGAACCAGATCATCGACGCTGTGATCCGGACAGAGCGCTACAAAACTCTTTCCAAGACTAATGTTTGCCTCGGGATCAAGCGGATAGTGATACAACTCGGCATTCTCCAGAGCGCGTAATCGATAATCCACCCCACCATCAATATTGACGATCCTTGTGAACTTTTCTAATAAAGCAATTGCCGGTAAAAACCGGGTCCTCTGCAGGCCATTTTTGTATAGGTGACAGGGCTCGACATTGGACGTAGCCACAAGAATAATACCTTGTTCAAACATGGCATCCAATAAGCCTGCTAGTATCATTGCATCAGTGATGTCACTGACGAAGAACTCATCGAAGCACAAAACCTGTGTTTCATCGGCAAATTCAATCGCTATTTTTCTTAGCGGATCTTTCGTGCCTTGCAGCACCCTCAGTCTTTGATGAATATGGCGCATAAAGCGATGAAAATGCATGCGCTTTTTCTTATCGCGATCGAGACATTCAAAGAAAAGATCCATCAGATAAGTCTTACCCCTCCCAACGCCTCCCCAAAAATACAGTCCTTTTATCTGAGTGGGTGAATTGCTAGTACCAAACCACTTACTCAACAATCCACGCTCTTTCTCAGCTTTTTCTTGGATTGAATCAAATAGATTTTGCAAATAGCTAACCGCATCATCCTGGGCTAAGTCAAATTGAATCTCTTCATTTTCAATTAACGATTCATAACGTTTTCGTGGACCCTGCATGATTCCTATTATCCCCGAAATCGGAACTCTGCAGATCGAGCATGGGCTTCTAAGCCTTCTTCTGCCGCTATAATGGCAGCAGCTCTACTCAACTTGATTGCCCCTCGCTGAGAGCATTGAATCATTGAAGTTCGAATTTGAAAATCATTCACGCCCAAAGGAGAAGCAAAACGAGATGTCCCACTAGTAGGCAATACGTGGCTTGGACCCGCCGTGTAATCACCTACGACCTCTGCCGAAAAGCGACCAACAAAAATTGCGCCTGCATGTCTTATGGAAGAAACAAATTGTTTTGGCTCGTTAAGAGCAAGTTGAAGATGTTCTGGTGCAATTCTATTTACAAGCTCTGCAGCTTTATTTAAATCTGGTACGAGAATCAACGCACCTCGACCTTCTAAAGACTTTTTAATTATCTCTGCTCGCTGCATTTCAGGTAACAACTTGCGCATACTATTTTCGACTTCGTCTAATAACTTAGGATTTGTTGAAATAAGAATAGATTGTGCCAACTCATCATGTTCAGCCTGAGCAAATAAATCCATAGCCAACCAATCAGGATCCGTACTTTGATCAGCAACAATCACAACTTCAGATGGACCAGCGATCATGTCGATCCCCACATCTCCAAAGACCATCTTTTTGGCTGTTGCGACATAGATATTTCCAGGACCCACTATTTTATCTACCCTTGGTACAGAATCTGTACCATAAGCCATTGCAGCAATCGCCTGAGCGCCTCCAATTTTGTAGACTTTCTCCACACCACAAAGATATGCGGCCGCCAAGATAATGGGTGCGAGAATTCCATTTGGCGCTGGCACGGCTAGTACAATTTCCCCTACCCCTGCAACCTTTGCTGGTATGACGGTCATAATGACAGATGAGGGATATGCTGCTTTACCCCCTGGCACATAGACACCCACTTTCTCCATACTCCGAACTATCTGTCCCAAAGTATTGCCTTCATCATCATTAAAAGACCAAGATTCACCACCACCCGATGCTGCTTTTTGCTTAAGGTGATATTGTCTGACTCTGTCTATCGAAACCTGCAAGGCTTCTTTTACAATTGGGTCCAGTTTTTCAGATGCACTACGAAGGTCAGTCGGATTGACAACTAAATCGCAAGCATTTTTGTATTCCACTCTATCAAATTCGTTAGTAAAGCCAAGCAAAGCTTCATCACCATTTAACCTAACAGATTTGACGATGCTTCTTACTGTATCCTCTACAGTTTGAACAGTTGATTGCTCAGTACTAATTAGGTTTTCAAACCCTTCTGAAAACTCAAGCTCTTTATAATTCAACCGATTAATCATTGACTTTCTACTCTCAGAGAGAGCTGCATGATAATGTTTTGTATGGCTTCATATTTCGTTTTCATCGAGGTTTTATTAACAATGAGTCGTGCACTAATGTCTGCAATATGAGCAATGGTCACAAGACCATTCGCCTTCAGAGTATTACCCGTTTCAACAATATCTACAATCCTATGGGATAGACCCGTAACCGGCGCTAGCTCCATCGCACCATAGAGCTTTATAATATCTGCTTGGACGCCTATTTCCGCATAGTAACGTTTTGCAATATTCACGAATTTAGTCGCGACTTTGATTCTTCCTGGCAGTGGTTTTTCGTCTTTAAGTGCAGCCACCATCATCTGGCAAATACCAATTTTCAGATCGAGGGGTTGATAAAAGCCATTCTCGCCTTGCTCAAGAATGACATCACGACCAGCCATACCCATATCTGCAATTCCGTGTTCTACATAAGTTGCAACATCAATCCCTCGCAGCACCATTAACTTAATATCGGCGTGGTTGGTATCAAAAATCAACTTCCTTGAAGCCGTGATATCTACAAGAGGTTCAATTTCGATACCCTTTAATAAAGACAACGCGTCCTTCAAAGGACGTCCTTTCGTTAACGCAATTGTTACACTCACAAACACAGCCTTTGATTTATGTTCATATAGAAGCCTGTACCCACTGAGAAAATTGAAATAGCTCCGTCAAATAGTTGCATAGAGATCAACTCGACTCTGAAGCTTCATTGCGAGTTTGGCAACGCATACTGACAGCATGAATTTCACCGCTGCTAATTTTCTCATTGAGCAAACCATAGACAAGTTGTGATCTCTTCACCCTGCTGAGGCCTTCAAAAACATCTCCAACTAATCTAAGAAAAAGTTTATTCCCTTCAAGTTCTAATGCTAAATCGCAATCACCCAATCCTGCCTGCAGCAAACCCCTGATATCGTTTTCATCCATTTCTTCATCTCAAAAAACAAAAGATGATAGCATGCTGCTAATGTCAAATCGCCAATCGCAGAAAATTGAGTCGGGTACTTCGTGTTTTCTGAAGCGCAGTTCAGAAAATGGGCTTGCAATAATCTGCAAATACACTTCTAATTGTCCGCCTTATCCATAGAGCCAAAATTTAGGGGAGCATGCTTCTACATATATTTTTACTTCTGATTGGTTTTCTTGTCCTTTTTAAGAGCGCTGATCAGTTTGTCATCGGCTCAATCGCGTGTGCAAAAAATTTCAATGTGTCGCCTCTGATTATAGGCTTATCAATTGTGGCACTCGGCACATCTGCACCAGAAATTTTTGTTGCAGCAGCTTCAGCGTACTCAGGAGAACCGGAATTGGCAGCCGGTAATGCTATTGGCTCAAATATCGCCAATCTTGGTATGGTTCTGGGAATTACAGCAATTCTGGTACCCCTCAAATTCCCTAAAGAGACTTTGAGCCACGATTTACCGATTGTCATAGCAGTCGCTTTTGCTGCAGGCTTGGTATTGATGGATCAAAAACTCGATTTATATGAAGGCGTATTTCTCCTACTCGGGCTCGCCATTTTTATCGGCCGTATTGCATTTGTGCATACGAAGGGCGACAAAAGTGAGAATGATGCGGTTTGTCTTGATCTGGATGAGGTTGACGAAATTCCTGACATGACGATGACAAAAGCAGTACTCTATTTCGTCTCCGGATTATTCTTTCTCCTTCTTAGCGCTCAATTGTTGGTTATTTCTGTTGTAGAAATCGCCACGTTAATGGGGATCAGCGAACTTCTAATTGGACTCAGCATCATTGCGGTTGGTACAAGCCTTCCCGAATTGGTTGTTTCAGTGACAAGTGCTTTGAAAGGACAAACTGAACTCGCTATCGGCAATATCATGGGTTCAAATATCTTTAATATTTTAGCAGTACTTTCCATCCCTAGTCTTCTTGCTCCCACCTACGTTAATTCAGATCTATTTTGGCGAGATTACATTCTGATGATAGGTCTAACCATGTTGATTGCCTCTTTTGCTTATAGCAAGGGACGAACCATATCTAAATTGAATGGTTTGTTATTGTTAACCATCTGGATGGGATACCTAACGTTATTGTACTATACGGCTGTAAGTGAAAACCTTCTGTAATAGAATAAGCAATAGAAACAATTTATGACGCATCTATTAGACAAGCTAATTTCCAATGTCATCTAATCGACTATTGGTGATATTCGCGTTGATCGTGCTAATTGCGAGTAGTATCAATTTGCTAATCGACCAGGATTCAGAAAATAGTCCTGGTCTTGTCATCGGTAGAAATGATCCGGACATGTATATGCGGAGCGCAGATATTACTCAGTTCAATAAAAAAGGTGAAAAACAACACAATATTCTCGCCGAAAGGCTGACGCATTTTCCTTTAACGAATATCACAACCTTAAAATCTCCAAAGATGATTCTTTATCCCACTTTGAAAAATGAAACACCATGGCATATTAGCTCAGATCATGGTCGCCAATTGCCTTCAGCGCCTGTAAGAGACGAGGTTATCGAATTGTGGGATAGCGTAGTTGCAACACAAACAAATCCCGAAGGAAAATTCATCAGTATCAGCACAGAAAGCCTTACAGTTTATCCCGCCGAGGACTACGCTGAGACAACTGAAAAAGTTTATATTGAAGAAAATTCAGGTAGAACAACTGCCGCGGGTATGAAAGCTTACTTTGATGAAGGAAGATTTATATTTTTCTCAAATCGCAGTGAGCGTGTCCAAACTATTTTCTTACCTACCTTTCAAAAAAGAGGATAAGTCAGGTGACGCCATAAGCTTATGGTATAGTGTCCGAATGACCATCGCGCTAAAATCAATATTTACGCTCTCTCTCCTAATCTGGGCGCAATTAGGCTTGGCACTTTCTTCAGATCAGGATAAGCCAATACGAATTCAAGCCGATGCAGCTACGGTAGATGACAAAAAAGGCATCACGATATATTCAGGAAATGTGTCTATTGATCAAGGCTCTTTACTCATCACTGCAGACACCGTGAAAGTAATAATGAGCAAACAGGAAGTGCTGCAAATTATCGCCTCTATGTTACCCCAATCAAAAGAACTCGCGCACTACGAACAAGAATCCGATAAAAAAAAGGGACTGGTTTCCGCAGATGCCAAAATGATCACTTATTTTCTACAAGAGGAACGCATACACCTCGCAGGAAATGCCAAACTCAATCAAACAGGTGATATTTTTTCTGGTGATTTACTCCATTATGATTTAAAAAAAGGCATCGTAGAATTAAAAGGCGGTCATAAGAAACGCGTCAATATTGTCCTAAAGCCTAAATAGTGAACCGCCCTCTTCTAAAATGTAAGATGCAATATAAGCTGAAAGCCAAACTAATTGAATCCATCTTATGCATGTTTTAAGGGCTGAAAACTTGGCCAAGCGTTATGCAGGTCATTTGGTTGTCCGGGACGTAACCATCTCTATCAATAGTGGTCAGGTCGTAGGGCTTTTAGGCCCAAATGGTGCAGGAAAAACGACTTGCTTTTATATGATAGTTGGCTCAATCAAAGGCGATGCTGGTAAAATCTATTTTTACGATCAAGACATTAGCCTAAAAGCAGTTCATGAAAGAGCTAATATCGGATTGGGTTACTTACCTCAAGAAGCCTCAGTCTTTCGAAAGCTCTCAGTCGCAGAAAATATCATGGCGATTCTTGAAACCCGACATCATCTCTCTATGGATGAGCGACAAGAAAAACTAGAATCTCTATTGGAAGAGTTTCACATTACCCATATACGGAGTAATCTTGGAATGTCGCTTTCAGGAGGGGAAAGGCGGCGAGTTGAAATTGCCAGAGCACTGGCAACAGAACCTTCTTTCATACTACTGGACGAACCATTTGCTGGAGTTGATCCGATCTCCGTTAATGATATCAAACAGATTATTTCTCAGCTATCAGCTAAAGGCATCGGTGTGCTGATAACCGACCACAACGTTCGCGAAACCTTGGATATTTGTGAAAAAGCCTACATTATGAATGAAGGCAGTATTATCGCTGAAGGTACGACAAGTAATATTCTCGCGAATGATCAGGTCAAGCGAGTCTATCTGGGTCATGACTTTAGAATGTGATTTTAATCTTTCTTCGATCACAAAATTTGCAATTAAACAAGGTTCTCATATTGGCAAGTCATGGGTATGATTAGATCATGGCAATGAAACCTGTACTCGCCCTTAGATTGGGCCAACAATTGAGAATGACGCCGCAGCTGCAGCAAGCTATAAAGCTTTTGCAACTGTCTACTCTTGATTTACAGCAGGAAATTCAAGAAGCCCTCGACTCTAATCTCATGCTTGAAGAAGTAAACTCTGAGGAAAACGCAGACTCAGATGAGAAAACATCACTTGATCCGCCTGAAGAGACAATAGAATCAAAGCCCGATTCTGAAGATAGTGATTCAGAAAGTACTACGGTCAACCCAGAAGTTGAAGGCGATGTTGTTCCAGACACCAGTGATCAAATAGCTTCTGAAACCATCGCTGAAGAGCTTCCAGTGGACAGCGTATGGGAGGATGTGTGGGACGATGTCCCTCTCCCATCAAGTTATTCAGCCCCCGAGGAGGGCAGCGATAATTTTCTGGAAAATCAAAATTCCTCTTCAATCTCTCTAATCAGCCACCTTGAAGAACAGCTCAACGTCCTTCATCTATCGGAATCCGACCAGCTCATTATCCTTGCCATACTCGATGGCCTTGATGAGGCAGGAGTACTGACAATTTGTCTTGAAGATGTCCTCGTTGCAGTGAACGACAATGGCGAAGATGAAATAGAGTTAGATGAAGTAGAGGCAATGCTGCATCTCGTGCAACATCTTGACCCCATTGGTGTCGCGGCTCGCAATTTACGAGAGTCCTTAATGGTACAGCTAAACTTCTTACCAAAAGAAACACCTCATCGAACCGAAGCACTTCTTGTTGTAGATCAATATTTAAAGTCTTTGGCCAATCGAGATTACGCTCTACTCATCCGTAAAACACGCCTTAAAGAAGCACAGCTCAAAGAAGCTATTACCTTAATTCAATCTTTGAATCCCAGACCAGGCGCAAATATCAACGCGTCCAACACTGAATATGTTGAGCCCGATGTCATTGTGACAAAACAAAACGGACGTTGGATTGTGGAACTCAATGGTAAATCGGCACCAAAAATTAGAGTGAACGCGGGTTATGCCTCAATGGTTAAACGTGCCGATAGTAGTAGTGATAACACCTATCTTAAAAACCATCTACAGGAAGCCAGATGGTTTATAAAAAGTTTGCAGCAGCGAAACGATACCTTATTGAAGGTTTCTACAAAAATAGTGGAGTACCAACGAGGTTTTCTAGAATATGGGGAGGAAGCCATGAAACCACTCGTACTTCACGACATCGCCGAAGCAGTGGACCTTCATGAATCTACAATTTCACGAGTCACCACACAGAAATACATGCACACACCGGCTGGTGTATTCGAATTGAAATATTTCTTCTCCAGTCACGTCAGCACACACGCTGGGGGAGAAGTTTCCTCAACCGCTATTCGCGCACTCATTAAAAAATTGGTCTCTGAAGAAAACCCAAGCAAACCATTGAGCGACAACAAAATTGCCAACATGTTGGCAGATAAGGACATTAAGGTCGCCAGAAGAACGATAGCCAAGTATCGTGAAGCATTACTGATTCCCCCTTCAAATGAACGAAAGCAGCTAGTCTAATAACTTAACTTGAATTCCATGTGAAAATCGATTTTTCTTTCCAATAACTTGCTCTAGGTCAGCGACTTTTGAGTGCAGAGTGTTATATTAGATAAGCTACTCAAGACTGTTGACAACGACCTAATTGACTTTGACAACAACGAGTTTACAATTCGTCGATTTCGACCTTATTGAGTCATTTTCAATATTTGAAGGAGATGCCCTATGCAAATAAACGTAAGTGGTCACCACGTAGACGTCACTGATTCCCTAAGAAATTATGTTGAAACCAAGTTAGACCGTCTAGAAAGACACTACGATCGAATAACCAATATGCAAGTGATACTCAGCGTTGAAAAACAGAGGCAGAAAGCAGAATCGACAATAAGGATATCTGGTGGCGAAGTTCATGCTCACGCAGAATCCGATGATCTCTATGCTGCCATTGATATGTTGGCAGACAAGCTAGACCGCCAATTAATCAAACTGAAAGAAAAACACAAAGATCATAAACAACATCAATCTAATCGATAAATAGCTTTATCATATTAGAGTACAAAGAAGATAGATGATTCGGTGCCAGTAATATAGAATTTACTTTTGATAAACCATTTTGAATTTAGTTAGAAAAGTGAAGATTAAAAAAGTGAAGATTGAATCAATACTGGCACCGGAACACACTCACTGTAAGCTCATAGCTCGCTCTAAGAAACGAGTTATTGAAGACATAGCAATAAAGTTAGCCGCCTCAATAGATAGCCTCAATGCCGAGGATATTTTTGCTAAACTCATCAATAGAGAAAAACTAGGATCGACAGCAATAGGTCACGGCATCGCTATCCCACATTGCCGTTTGGATGGCTGCAAAGACATTGTCGGTGGGTTGTTTACCTTGGAGCAAGCTGTTGAATTTCAAGCAATAGATGATAAACCCGTCGATATACTTTTTGTACTACTAGTACCAACGGAAGAAGTTGCAGAACATCTTGAAGTGCTCGCGATGTTAGCTTCAAAGTTTGAATCAGAAAAATACAGGCAGCGCTTAATTCGAGCCACTCAAAATAAAGAGTTGTATGAGACTGCAATTGCTTAGGAGAAATAGCTTCTAACTAAACACATTCTGATACCTCTCCCAAGACAAAAGGCAGAACAATGATATCCCTCATCATTTTAAGCGGTCGATCTGGTTCTGGCAAAAGTACAGCGCTCCACGTACTTGAAGATCTCGGCTATTATTGCATCGACAATTTACCTGTCAGTTTACTCAAACCATTGATAAAACGTCTTTCCACAAACAAAAGCCTAAGCCAAGTCTCAGTCAGCATTGATGCTAGAAATATACCGGAAGACCTCGTGAATTTTCCTCAGGAAATCGAGAGCCTGGAAGATGTCGATACACAAATTGTTTTTCTCGACTCTACTAGCGCTACCCTGGTAAAGCGTTTTTCAGAAACACGAAGAAAGCATCCTCTCAGCAATCAAAAGCGAGATCTAAAAGAAGCCCTAGAATTAGAGACCACTTTGCTTGATCCAATTTCTGGAAAAGCTGATCTCACTATTGATACTACCAAGCTTACTATTCACGAACTACGCGATCTAATTAGTACACGTATCACAAAAAATAAGAAATCACTCGCTTTGCTCATCCAATCCTTCGGGTTTAAAAACGGCGTGCCCGTTGATGTAGACTTTGTTTTTGATGTTCGATGTTTACCTAACCCTCATTGGGTGCCTAATCTTCGTTCACTCACTGGGCTTGATTCCAAAATAGAGGCATTTTTAGAGGACCATGACGAAGTCGAAAACATGTTCACGGATATTCAATCTTTTCTCGACAGGTGGCTGCCAAAATTTATTGCGAATAATCGAAGCTATATGACCATTGGCATAGGCTGCACTGGGGGCCAACATCGATCAGTTTACATGAGTGAAAAGCTTTTCGAAGCTTTTAAGACTAAATATGAGAACATACAAGTTAAACATCGCGAGCTAGGCAATATTCCAACCAGCCTGGACTTCGGTAGCCTATCAAAGAGCGACGAGTAATCGTGCTGAACAAAAATATTCAAATTCAAAATAAGCTTGGCTTGCATGCAAGAGCCGCATCAGTTTTTGTAAAGGCCGCTCAGGAATTTATTTCCACCATTACGGTAACGAGTGAACACGGGAGCGCTAACGGCAAGAGCATAATGAATATGATGCTGCTACAAGCCAGTATTGGCTCAGATATTAACTTAAGTATTGAAGGCGTTGATGAAGATGCAGCCATGGCCGCTTTAATCGAACTAATAAACCAGAAATTTGGTGAAGATGTCTAATGCCTCCATCACCAATACAAAAAATTAATGAGCTATTGGAAAGCGGTCGATATGATCAATTTCGCACCCTCATACAGCTTCTCAAACCCGTAGATGCAGCCTCACTCCTAGAAAATTCTCCACCAAAAGAACGAACTATCATTTGGGAGTTGATTGGAAAAGATCTCCAAAGTGAAATACTTCAAGAACTCAACGAGGAAATTCTTGAAGATCTATTGAGCAATGTTCCGGAAAGTGAAATTCTGAAGCTTCTAGAACAAGTTGATTCTGATGACGACCTAACAGATATCCTTCAGCATTTACCTGATGCGATTACTCATCAACTGCTCAGGTCTATGGATTCAACTGACAGGGAGCGTGTAGAGAATCTACTTGCCTATCCTGAAGATACTGCCGGGGGTCTCATGGATACTGACACTGTTAGTGTCCGAGCAAGAGTCAGTTTAGATGTTGTCCTGCGTTATCTTCGGCGTCATGTAGAACTTCCAGAAACAACGGACAAATTATTTGTCGTTAACAAGCTTGGGCAATATATGGGAATACTTCCCCTCCGACTATTGTTGGTTTCAGATCCCACCCTGACCGTGAAAGAAGTGATGATATCCGATGTAGATTCCATACCAGCAGACATGTCGGAGTCTGAAGTGGCTCAATTATTTTCACGTTATGATCTAATTTCAGCTCCCGTAACTGATGAGTCAGGCATGTTATTAGGCCGAATTACCATCGATGATGTTGTTGATGTGATCAAAGATGAAGCAGCTCGCTCATTGTTGGCCCAAGCAGGTTTGACTGAAGATGACGATCCCTTTGCGCCCATTCTTAGAACAGCGCGCTCTCGTACTATATGGCTCGGTGCAAACTTACTCACAGCATTTCTTGCTTCAGCAGTGATCAATATTTTTGAAGACACTATCGCTAAAGTTGTAACTCTGGCAGTGCTTATGCCAATCGTTGCTAGCATGGGGGGGGTTGCGGGAAGCCAAACCCTCACACTCGTCATCAGAAATATGGCTCAAGGACACCTCAATGATAACAACGAACGTTGGTTAATGAAGAGAGAACTTGCCGTTGGGGCAATCAATGGCGTTGTGTGGGCGCTCGTGGTTGCCGTTGCTGTAACTGTTATATTTCGGGATACCACACTTGGCATCGTCATTTCAATGGCACTGGTTATCAATATCGTCACCGCCGCTCTTGCAGGTGCGACACTCCCAAGCATCCTACGTAAATTAGACATCGATCCTGCCATTGCCGGAACAGTGCTTCTGACAACCATCACAGATGTTGTTGGTTTCTTTTCATTTCTCGGTCTAGCGACCATTTTTTACGGCTAATACCCATTTTAATTACAAATATCCTTATTTATGGAAAGTACAATGACAGATGAAATAGATGATGATGAGTATCTTGAGCGTCCTAGCAAATCTAAGCGGAAACGAGAAGTTCACGCGATTACTGAACTTGGTGAAAAATTAATGCTTATTCCAGACTCGCAATTACAGAGCCTCCCCTATCCAATTATTATTGATGCGATTACTACTTGCAAAAAAATAAAAAAGGGTAGCGCTCGAAAACGCCAGATTCAGTTTATAGGCAAACAATTGCGCAAAGTTGACCTCGATATTGTCCATCAGCTTGTGGACCGATTTGATGCAAGTTCTAGGACCCATCTGACTCATTTCCATTTATTGGAAACTTGGAGAGATCGACTTATTGAACAAGATGAAACTGTACTCTCAGAAATAATCCACAGCCTACCTTCAATTGACAAACAACATCTTAGGCAATTAACAAGAAGCGCAATCAACGAAAAAGTGAAACATGATCTACTGAGAGAAAAACAGACAACAGAAACTTTGAAACCCATACAGTTTAGAAAGCTTTTTCAATATCTGAAAACTGAATCAGAATTTCAGATTTAACAGTGCCAAGGTACCTTCTCTTACCTTAAGAAACTCTTCCTTTGTAAATGTACTGGCATTCTTTTGCGGACTTCATCTTGCTCACTATAATCTAATGCTGCGAAGATGACGGCTTCACCCTCTCCCGCTCGGCTCAATATTTCACCCCAGGGACTCACAATCATGCTGTTACCGTATGTCTCTCGCCCCGAATCATGACGACCACCTTGGCAGGCAGCAATGGTGAAGCAAAAGTGTTCAATTGCCCTCGCCCGCATTAAAACTTCAAAATGGGCTTTACCTGTCAGCCGAGTAAATGCCGAGGGAATCACAAAACTACGCACCTCACTATCACGTAGCCGCCGATACACTTCTGGAAATCGAATATCGTAACAAACCGACAAGCCAAAATTTCCGAAAGGCGTTTTAACATCTACAATATTGCGTCCTGACTCAAAAGTATTCGATTCTCTATATTGCTTCTGATTATCAGCAACGTCGACATCGAACATATGAATCTTATCATAACGCGCGACCTGAATCCCGTTTTGATCAAACACCAGAGAAGCAGCCCTAACTCTATTATCTCCGATGCTTTTGCCTTTTAGATTTGTTGCTAAAGGTATTGTTCCCGCGAAAATCCAACAATCTAGCTCTGCGGCAAGATCTGACACAAAACTGATCGCCTGCCCACTTTGAGATTCAGCAAAGTCGCGTGGATTATCATTCGCAAATATCAGAAAGTTTTCAGGTAAAAATATCGCACGCACGTTCTCCTCAGCCGCGTCACGAATTAGCTTATCAGCCGCTTTTAAATTAGTATCAAAACTAAGACTGCTAAGCATTTGCACCGCCGCAATCTTGACCGGCACAGGACTATCTTTTTTTGTGTTAGGAGCCATCAGCTTCTTGGAGTAAAGAGCCATCAGCTTCTTGGAGTAAAGAGCCATCAGCTTCTTGAAGTAAAGAGCCATCAGCTTCTTGGGTATTCACGCCTTCACTGTCCTCTGGAAGTTGCCGAACGCTCGCATTAAAAATGGAAACGAACTCAATCAATGGTTCATCGACAGTTCCAGTAATTTTATACTTAGCACTACTCATCGTATCGATCTGATCTTTGAATAGCTTTTGGGCAAGAAACACGCTTGCACCGGTTAACGGACCAACAACAAACGCCGTGTACGCAGCATACCAGGGCAAGTTTCTATTGACGGGTAAGGTAACAACCATATCACTATCAATAACCTCGCTCTCAAGATCCATTTGACCCGCTATTTTAAAAATACTACTCGACCCTTCAATTACAAGCGGGTCTATGACATCAACAAGGCCATGACTAAAGCGACTCACACCACTAATATTACTGAAAGTAAATCCACTTTTTACTACATCAGAGAAATCCAATCTAAAGCGTCTTGCCAGAGAAGCGAAATCAAAAATTCCTAATAACTTCAATGCACCTACATTACTTTCAGCCTGCACAAATCGGCCACTACCGCTCTTTAATTTTATCTTGCCAGAGATAATATCCAGATCAACCATTGCTGGTGTCCCCGGCCAAGTAACATCAGAACTAAATACAAAATCCTTCCCCTCGATACTAGATGCAAATCCCCATTCCCGAAGAGAGTATGCCAAATCGGGGACTAAGACTTTGCCCCTAAAGCTACTACTATGTTCATTGTTGCTATGCTTCCAAGTAAGCTCTCCTTCTCCCATGAACTCAAAGCCTTTTACATTAGCAATTAAATTATCTATTCGGCCACCGACATCCTGAGGAGTAAACCTGAAAGACCAACTACCATAATCTTCTTCTCCCACCCATAACTTATCTAAAGTGACATCGGCTAATTCGAAAGTAGAGGGATCTGCGTCTTTCAAAGGATCTTCATTGATCCCTGTAGATTCAACCTTCAAATAGTCAAGATTAATTTTTAAAGGTGCTTCATCATGAACCAACACGGTACCCATCATCATCGCGCTTTTCAAAGCCACGTCCCATGTGGCGTTCTTTCGAGTGATCCTAGTGAGAACATCATCAATCTCAAAACCATAAATATCGAGCACACCGACATTAACTTTTATGGCATCCAAAGTTTCGGCCAGTTCACCTTCAAGCGAAACATCGGACAGATTCTGAAGATCTATAATCATCTCATCCCACATTTCATAGTTAACACGCAATAATGATCCAGATACTTTCAATTTATCAAAAGTCACTGCGCCCATAACGTCTTTGCCCAAATGTATTCGCCCTCCAGTCAACACATCATCCATGATTTGAAGTTCAGCCTTAACCTCTTCACCAAGATTGACAATGATTCTCGATACAGGATCGAGAAATATTTGTGTGTATTCTATACTCAATTCTTGAAGCCTATCTTTTCCCATGGGTGTCGGCATGTTTATAGACACCCCAACTAGATTTGAAGTTGCATCAATCGATATTCCCTGAGAACTTCGATCTCCATAGGGAACATGGAGCGTAGAATCATAGTGTAATACCCCCTCTCCCCTAGTTAACAAGGGTTGTTGAGTCCATTCGTACAAAGATTTTACGTCAACCTTTCCTTGTACATTGATATCAATGACCCCACTATCAGCTTCACCAATCGTTCTAATCGTACCTGAGACATTTTCCTTGAATAACTCCCCTGAAAAGTTTGGAGAACTAATACCCGCAACAGTTTCATAGTTTACTATTCCATTTAAATGACTAAGGTTAATATCATATTGTGGCATTGTAATTTTAGCATCGATTAAATTCACCTTCAGATCGACCATCGCGACTTCATTAATTCGTCTACCAAGAGGAACATTCATCTGAGCAAATCCATTCATTTGACCTTCGCCCTCCCAGAGTTCCGCCATTTTTCCTGTAGATAGGAATAATGGCGTTTCATTCAACAAGCGCAACCCATCACTAACGGGACCTGTTAGATACCCTTTAACTAATACGGTATCTACCAAACCATCCTCAGGAATAGGGACCATGATTTCAGAGTTGATAACTTTAGAATCGAACACTTGTGCATTTGCATTATTTGAAACTATTTCATTATTACCCACATAGATGGTAGCGCTCAGGTCATCAAATCTTGGCCACCTAATGTCATATTCAAAAATAGTATCTTCGACTTCAAAGAATATCTCGAATGCTTTCTGATCTTTTGGGGAGTTCCGATTTAGCGAACCGTGAAAAACCATACCAGCTGTTCGTCCAACACCACCGATGACAGATTCCTTTAGCCATTGACTTAACTCGGGAGACAAGGTCTTTGGTAGAAACCTGAAAGAATCCAACAATTCAGCATTTCTAATGCCTAGCTCCAATGCCCAAGTATGATCGAGTTCATCTTTTGGTAAACTAATTTGAAATCGACCCTTTGCTAACAGATCATCTTTTCGAACCTCAACCAAGCCTGAATATATTTTTAGCGTTTCTTTTAGATAGGTATAGTTTATTCTGGCGTGGGTTGAGTCAAAATACCAAGGAGAGGGAAACAGCAAAGGATAGAATGCATTGAAAGAAGTTTCATTGTGAATATCAAAGTATCCAGATTCATTTCCCAATCTGACAAGCCCATTCAAATGCGATATGGACAATGCTTGTTTATATCTGTCAACGCTTACGTTACTTAACCCAGCAATCAAATCAAATTTTAAGTCACTATTCAATTGTGCTACAAGATATAGGTCCTTAATTTGACCCTGTAGATTGAACTGCTGAAGCGCAGGAACCAGCTCGGGAGAGAATAGCTTTAGTTTTGATTCAAGAGAACTTAATGTTGTCGCAAATTGATTGATATGCAACAAAGGTAAATGAATCGCGACATCAGATTTGTCACTATCAGAGCCAAATACCATAGAAAGATCTGATATGGATCGATGTTCAGAGCCAATAAACCCCTCAACCCTTTTAATCTGCAGCAAGCCTTCCTGATTCTGTTCGGTATGAAAGAGGAACTCAATTTCCACATCCTTCAAGACTTGGACTTCACCTATAGAGTCATTTTTAACAACGAGAGACTCAATAATAGGCGTACCGGTTAATTCCATTCCGAGTACCGTGCTGCTAAGCCAAAATTGACCACTGACGAGTAATTCCTTAAGGCTTACTCCCCTGTATGACAGGGCTGGTAAGAAATTTGCGATGTCTAGTGTGGGTAAGTTAAAAAACAATTCAGACTCAAATTCTCTATCTCGCGGATCACCTTGATATTGACCCAGTAGGTGGATTCGAGCGGGATCATTTTCAGGCACATCCAGATTAGCCACAAACAATGGCCACGATAATGTTTTTACTGCATCTTCAAGACTTAATTCAAATGGCTCGTCATTGATACTCGTCACGGAATAAGCAAGCTCTTCCCCGACTACGCTGATCATTACCTTATCTAAACTCAGTCGGTCCAGATGTAGAATTGCATCCAGGATAGGGTCGAAATTGATTTTAGTTTCTCTGGGAGGTAGTCCGCGTATCGCCCAGCCACCATTATCTTGTTGCACAAGGGTTAACTTAAGTCCGGAGAGGTCAATACCGCATACGACCATTTTAAATTGGCCTAGGCTCGCTAGGGTATCAATTTCAATTTTTAGGTTCTGAATATTGACCGCTGGGCTGAGCGTAGTTCCAATTCTCAAACCAACTAATCCGAAAGTCGGATTCAAGTAGGTCCATTGTCCTGTCATGGTCTCTATTGTCACTGGAATATTGAGACTTGAACTGAGGATTTCTTCAAGGTCGACGGTATAACTGTCTACCGAATTAATCAGTATACGTCCCATACTGACATAGGCAGCCATAAGCACCAATATAATAAGAACGGCACCTTCGAAAAAAAGTACTAACAGTCTCTTTGTGGCATGGGTGAGCATCGTAGTTAAACAGGCAAAGCTGCAGGAGGTTGGAAACTTTGAACAACATCAAATTGCTCTTGGGTGTAACTACTTTCAACTTGCAAGCGAATCTCAAACTCAAGAGACTTTGCAATCTGAGATAAACATGTCGCATCCTCATCCAGTAACCGGTCAATTACAGATTGTGAAGCCATAATTAAGCATGCTTTATCAGATGAAAAAATTGCTCTACGCCGAATTTCTCGAAAGATTTCTAGGCAAATAGTCTCAGCGCTTTTTATGAAACCTTTTCCTGAACAAGTTCCACAGGGCTCGCACATCATTTTGAGAAGACTTTCATGGGTTCTCTTACGCGTCATCTCTACCAAACCCAATTCAGATATTTCTGTAATGTTCCACTTAACTCGGTCTGTTTGCTGTCCTTTCTCCAAAGTTCTTAATACCTGCCTCTTATGTTCTTCATCCATCATATCGATAAAATCTATAATGACGATCCCACCCATATTTCTTAATCTCAGCTGCCGAGGAATGGCAGCCGCTGCCTCGAGGTTTGTTCTATAAACTGTCTCTTCTAGATCTTTTCTACCAACAAAAGCACCGGAATTAATGTCTACCGTAGTCATCGCTTCAGTCTGGTCAATAATAAGATATCCACCGGATTTGAGCTGAACACGTTGATTCAAAGCAGCTTCGATTTGATCTTCTAAATTGTGAACATCAAACAAGGGTTCTTCCAAAGTTGACAAGGATAAGCAATCTAGCTTTTCGGGAATGAAACTCAATAAGAAGTTTTCTAGAACTGAATAAATACTTTTACTATCGACGGTAATTCTAACTGTATCCTTGTTAATAATGTCCCTCATCACTCTTAAATGGAGAGGTAAATCCTCAAACACGAGGCATGTGGCTTTTGCACTTAGTGAATCCAGTTCGACCTTTGCCCATCGAGATCGAAGCAACTCAGCATCATTGAGAATTTCCGCTTCTTCAGCCCGGTCACTAGCAGTACGAACAATAAAGCCATCACCAAGTTGGGCATCATAGATTTTGTCAAGAATGACTTTTAACCGTTCTCTTTCTTGTTCATCTTCAATTCGTTGTGATATCCCAATGTGTGATGTCTCTGGCATGTAAACAAGAAAACGTGAGGCCAAAGAAATATTGGCAGTCGCCCGAGCACCTTTCGTACTAATGGGCTCTTTACTGACTTGAACAAGGAATTCCTTTCCTTCGTAAAGGACCTTATTGATTGGAGGATATTCTGTTTTTTCTCCAAGATCACGCATAACCGATTCGTGGGTATCGATAAGATCCGTGATATGCATAAAGGCTGCACGACTTTGTCCAATATCGACAAAGGCACTCTGTAAACCAGGCAAGACTCGAACAACCTTTGCCTTATAGATATTTCCAACGGTACCACGTGTGTGAAACCGTTCAATGAAAATTTCCTGTAACAAACCTTGTTCTACAACTGCGACCCTCGTTTCGTGAGGTGATACGCTAATTACAATTTCTTCGGCCATGCCGAGTTACATCCTATCTTTCTAAATATTATTATTGTTGTCTTCTCTAAGACCTCTATTTTCGGTCTCAGCGCCCTTCATTTAGAGCCTCTGGACCTTCTCTTTGGGGTCTCCCTCTACTTAAAACCTCTGATTACTGACTCCTAGAACAGAGATTCCCAATTTTTCTAGAGCTTGAGTCGTTTCCATCAGAGGTAATCCGACTACATTACTATAACTGCCAGATATTGATTGAATAAACACCGAGCCAATACCCTGAATACCATAGCCCCCTGCTTTGTCTTGAGGTTCTCCTGTGTACCAATAAGCAAGACATTCCTCTTTCTCTAGTATACGAAACGTGACAATAGTTTCGACTAGGAAGGACACAAAGTGATTATTTTGACCGACGGTAACACTCGTTATCACCTTATGATCGCAGCCGGAGAGCCGTTCAAGCATACTTAAACTTTCTTCCCTGTCTCTGGGCTTCCCCATGATCTCGGTTTCAAAGACAATAATCGTATCCGCACACAGAACAATGTCATTTTGATCCGCAATGGGCTTCCCTTTCAGCAGACCTTCTTGGATGCTCAAATACTTGTTCTTTGCCATTCTTTGCACATATGACTTTGCTAATTCACCCGTCATTACAGATTCATCGATGTTTGGCTGAACAACCGTAAAATCTACCCCAATTTGCTGAAGGAGATCCGCGCGCCGTGGTGAGCTTGATCCTAGTATCAATTCATATGTCATATTGAACCTAGCTGACCCTAAAAAATCTTCTTAAGAATCGGAGCACCATAAAGATCCATGGCCAAGTTAAGGCACTCATCACGGCCGGGAACAAATACCACAAATCCCATTTTGAAAGACCAATCATATTTTCGATCCAAAAATTAAGTAACTGACCCAAACCGACAATAACGAACACAATTAAGCTCTGTTGCCAAACAGTAAACATTCGTAATCTCTGATAAAGGCTAGCGGTAATATAAAGAATAATGATGAAAATGAGACCATGTTGACCCAATAGGCTACCCGATAGGACATCAACCAATAGCCCCATAATCCACGCTACAAGAGGGCCCACACGATGAGGTAAAGCAATTACCCAATAGATTAAGACTAGCACGACCCACTCTGGCCTAAGATACCCCAATTCCCAAGGAACAAAATTTGGGAGGGCAACAACAGAAAACAGCATGGCAATAGCGAAGGTAATAATGATGACCCACATACCATTACTCTTATCTTCCATTCGGAAAACCCTCTTCCTTATCGTTTTTCATTTTTTGGTACAAGGTTATCTTCCGTGAAGACCAGCAAAACATGACGACTTCTATCTAGCAGCGCACTAGGAATTGCCTTAGCGGTGGCAAAGGACTGACCTGGTTCAAAATCCAACTGATCCACCGTGCCAACAGGATAGCCCACCGGAAATCGATTGCCCAACCCTGAACTGACCAGCAAGTCTCCTACTTTGATGTCTGCTGTTTCTTGAATATGCATTAGTTCTAATCGTCGAGAGGTGCCTGCACCCTGTGCTATTAATCTTAAATTGCTTCTCACTACCTGCACTGGTATCGCATGGGCTTGATCATTTATGAGCAGGACACGACTAAAAAATGGACTTACTTCAATAACTTGTCCAAGTAACCCATGGGCATCAAGTACGGGTTGACCAACAAAGACTTTGTTATTGCTTCCTTTATCTATAACGACTTCATACCGATTTGGATCCGGGTTAAGCCCAACGAGTTCAGCGACAAGAACATTGTCCTGAAGTTTCGCGGCGGAGCCAAGTAGATCACGCAATCGTTTGTTTTCTGCAGCTAAGGCGGCCATTTTTTCAGTTTTAGCGTTTAAGAGAATTTGTGTTTGCTCAAGCGCTGTAATTTTCTCACGGAGATCGTCTCGAGAAATAAGCGTACTCTGAACAAGATCAACCGTTCTATTCGGGTAATCTGAGATGAATATGATGGGTGTAATGATCGTTGATAAACTGGATCTGATTTCGTCTAGATAATCCGACAGTTGATCTACCACCATCAGAGTTATGGACAAGATACAGAGACCCAGTATCTTGTAGTCAATTGTGGTTTCTTCTCGAAATAAAGATTTAATGGAACATTCTCAAGTTGATGACTCTTAAGTGTATGAGTTGACGACTCTAAAATTTATACGTTGAAGACTCTAAAATTTAATCAGTGAATCGAAAGAAAGTCGCTGTCCCCACGTTCATCCATAATTTCCAGCGCACGTCCGCCGCCCCTTGCGACACAAGTTAGCGGATCTTCCGCTACAATCACTGGCAATCCAGTTTCATCGGATAAAAGCCGGTCTAAATCTCTCAGTAATCCCCCTCCACCTGTGAGAACCAATCCGCTTTCAGCAATGTCAGCCGCTAGTTCGGGCGGCGTCTTTTCTAAGGCACCTTTCACGGCTTGCACTATCACCGACAGCGGTTCCTGTAATGCTTCAAGAATTTCATTACTGTTTAAAGTAAAACTTCTGGGCACACCTTCAGCAAGATTTCGACCTCGTACATCTATTTCCCGTACTTCTCCGCCAGGAAAAGCAGTACCAATTTCTTGTTTGATTCGTTCCGCTGTCGCATCACCGATAAGGCTGCCTTGGGTTCTTCTGACATAAGCAGTAATAGCCTC